>JBCBPQ010000134.1:0-18942 GCA_039820645.1 Cyanobacteria bacterium J06633_8
AGTGAAACACCATCACCAGTACCAAATCTACCTCCTGCTTCACCAAGCTGAACGGTGAATTTGCTCAAATCATTTAAGACTACAGTTTTGGTATTGCCATCCTCTCCAGCATCTACAAACAAATCAATGGACAAGATATCCAAGATTTGTTTGTAGATGCTGGAGAGGATGGCAATACCAAAACTGTAGTCTTAAATGATTTGAGCAAATTCACCGTTCAGCTTGGTGAAGCAGGAGGTAGATTTGGTACTGGTGATGGTGTTTCACTACAAGTGAGCGTACCTGAGTCTGAAAATCTCATCGGCTTGAGCGCTTTAGCATTTGCTGGGGTGATTACATTAAAGCGTCGCAGAAGAGCTTCACAAAAAGCTTAAATTCAACTAGGCATCTACCCTTACTTATTTCATTCAAGGGCTGCATCTAACCGCTATATTAATTCTAATATTATGATGTATAAAAAATATTAGGGTTTAAGCATCTATACTTATTTTAATATTCCCTTCTCTTTAAACTTCATTGAGTAGATAGATAATTTAACCTTCCGGGGATAAGTTATCTAACTACTCAATTTTTTTTGCTTTTTTTGTCTTAAAAATATAAGAGATACTACTGAAGCTTCCTAGTTATCCCGTAAAAAATATTTTTTCATTTGAAGATGGTCATTTTATCAATGCAGAGAATCGTTATTTACTCGGTAACAATAACAAGCCAAATTCCACTTTTAATTACTAATACATCAAACATAGGGATTTCCCGGAAGCAAGCTTAATTTTTCTCAGAATTACAGGTTGGGTAAGTATTCCAACAACCTTAATTAGCTAATAACTATAAAATCTCCCCTGAAGATAGTTTTCAAAGCTCTTGCGCTCTCTACGTTTTTTTTTATAGACAATCTTCTTTCGAGAAAGGAATAAGAAGCTCTGAGTCAACTTCCCATAATAGTGAAAATCATCAGCCAGCGAGAGAATGATGTATTTTGCGTCTTATACCTAACATCTTGCTAGTGTCAATTTTGTAAGATTTAAATCTATGAAACTACGAGATTTATTGTTAGATTCCTTCTATTTTACAAAGCTGTTTTATAAACATCTATAAGTTTTCATAAACTATAGAATAACTAACTATTGTATGGTAGTTTTCTGCCAGATACAATAAGTATTGTAATGTATTTTTAATTGAGAATATACTCAGTAATTTACCTAATTTTTCTCCCAAGATTAAATTGCGATAAATACTGTAGGTAAGGGATGACATATTCACCTACACCGAAATACTATACAAACATGGATACGAAAAAACACATAAACAAAGTATCCAAGACACAGTTTTAAAAAATCAGTATTTTCTAGAGAGATTAACAATGAAAAATATCAAAAAGTTAGTAAAAACCCTCGCTGTTTCCACTTTAGGTTTAGGTATTGCTACAGTCTCTATCTCCGAAGCACAAGCAGCTTCATTAGTTCCTCAAACAGAAGGTGAAATCGAAACAACAAACCTTGGCTGTTTAGACCCTAACAACTGTATTACATCAACAGAGCTTGGTTATACCGTTACCAGTTTTGCATTTCAAGACTTCGATGCCAGCCGTTTGTTTTCTGATAATAGAGCAACTGCTAATAGCTATGGAATGGGAATTACATTCTTATCTGAAGATGAAGGAACAAACCCAGAGGTGGGAGAATTTTGGTTACGTCCTGTAGCTTTCAAAGATGGTGAAGTATTTGAAGATGGACGTTTAGAAGCTGGTTTGTTTGAGTTCGATTTAGGTAGAACTGTTAGTGAATTAAGACTCGATTTCTTTGATGTTGAGTATGACAATTCCACCGCTGTTGTCAAAATCAATGGACAAGATATCCAAGATTTGTTTGTAGATGCTGGAGAGGATGGCAATACCAAAACTGTAGTCTTAAATGATTTGAGCAAATTCACCGTTCAACTTGGTGAAGCAGGAGGCAGATTTGGTACTGGTGATGGTGTTTCACTACAAGTGAGCGTACCTGAGTCTGAAAATCTCATCGGCTTGAGCGCTTTAGCATTTGCTGGAGTAATTACATTAAAGCGTCGCAGAAGAGCTTCACAAAAAGCTTAAATTCAACTAGGCATCTACCCTTACTTATTTCATTCAAGGGTTGCATCTAACCGCTATATTAATTCTAATATTATGATGTATAAAAAATATTAGGGTTTAAGCACCTATACTTATTTTAATATTCCCTTCTCTTTAAACTTCATTGAGTAGATATATAATTTAACCTTCCGGGGGTAAATTATATGACTACTCATTTTTTTTTGCTTTTTTTGTCTTTAAAATATTGGAGAAATTACTTAAACTTCCTAGTTATTAACGAAAATATATCTACTATTTTGAAGGTAAATGTTTTAAAAGTGTAAAAACCTAGAGTTTATTCGGAATAGATAATAATTAAAACCTGAATTTCAATAATTACTTACACATGAAATCACGCAATTTCCCGGAAAAAAACTCTATTTTTCTCTCAAAATAAAGTTTGGATTAATTCTGTTTGTTAGGGCTTACGTTTTTGCACGTTGGTCTATTAGCTTAGTAAGTAATCAGAGACGAATAAAGCCAATCAGGAAATGTCTCGTTTTAATAAAGAGAAGAAGGGAAATTATGCGTAAATTTAACGTTATTGCTGCGATTTTGGGTTTAGGTTTAGGATTCGCTGCTGCTGCACCTGCTGCTCATGCGGTTAGCTTTATACCTCAACAAGAAGGTGAAATCATTTTAGAAAATGACAAATTTAATAACGGCGAAGATTACACTTGTATTGCTGGAGAAAACTGTATTGACACCTCAGAACTGGGTTTTTCAGTCACCAGCTTGGACTATGATACCGATAATAAACCTCCACAGTATGGACTCAGCAGACTATTTGTGGATAAGAAAGGAACTGAAAACAGTTATGGTTTAGGCATTTGGTTTGGTGCAAATGACGCAGGAACAAATGAAGTAGGCGACGAATATTGGTTCCGTAGTGTAGCTTACGTAGAAGGTGAAGATGGAAATTATACTCCTGATGAAGGAGGACAGTTAGAAATAGGTAGGTTCCAGTTTGACTTCGACAAAGTATATGAAAAAATTGTATTAGACTTGTTTGATATAGAATCCTCTGGTTTTACTGGTATTTTGGAAGTCAACGGACAGTCGGTTGAAGATATGCTTTTAGACGGAGGAGTTGATGGTAACACCCAACAATTGACCCTAACAAACGTAGAATCTTTTGTCTTACAACTAGGTCAACCACAAGCCGAAGGCTTTTCTACTGGTGATGGTGTAACATTATCAGGAATTCAATCTGTACCCGAACCCACAACGACTTTGAGCCTTGGTGCTTTAGCTGTAGCTGGTATGTTTGGTGTCAAGAAGCGTAAAAATCTTAAAAAGTAGGTTGTTTAAGCAAAATAATTATTGCAAAACCTTTTTTGAGCATAGAGTTTTTAATTTGATGTGACATTTTATTGGAGTATAGAGATTAATTCTATGCTCCAATTTTATTTGATTGTTATGAAGCTTTAGTGCAACATTTAACCTCCAAAAACCTGGGTGTAAGTTGTAAAAACAAAAAATATAACTGCTGCAAGAGCCAAAAAAGCCTGAATAATATTTCCAATCAAACTACCCACAACAATTCCCACACCAGCCTTAACTGCAACTACTAAATCTTTCCGATAAATTAATTCACCAATAATTGCTCCTAAAAGTGGCCCAATAAAAATACCTATTATAGGACCGCCAACAACTAGAAAAGGGGGCAATAATCCGAAGAATGCCACAGCTAATCCAATCATTGAACCAATTTGTCCCCATTTACTTGCACCAGCTTTTTTTGCTCCCCAGTATCCAGCTAAAAAATCAATCCCCACACTCAGCAGCAAAACGATTCCGGTAACAATTAAGGGAATACTAATAGCTGCAAAAGAACCTTTGATAAATCCCCAAATAATAATTCCAATTAAAACCAAACTCGTTCCCGGAACACCAGGAACAACAGCACCAATCACACCCGCGAGCATCAAGACAATTATTAAGCCGTAGATAATTTGCATACTTCTTAGTGATTAATTATTTAGAAGAGGGAAGAAGGCATGGGGCATGGGGCATGGTGCATGGTGCATAGGCTAGAGGGGGTAGAAGGGGGAGATGGGGAGATGGAATAAAATTTTTAATCATAGTCATTTGTAATGGAAGCCAGAAAATTCCCTAGTGATTCTCAGCTAATAATTTTCCATACCCAATTACCAATTACCAATTACCAATTCCCCATGCCCAATTCCCAATTTACTTTAAAGTAACAGCTAATTTATCGGCGATTCCGGCTATCCAATTTTCGTCTTGTTTGGTATAACTCCGTGGAGCCTGCGCTCCTAAAATCAAAACTCCTTCTTCGCCGATTGGTTGACAAATTACACCTTGAGTATTACTCGGTAAATAATCAAATTCAACTCTTCCGGGATACACTTTTAAATCTACTAAATAAACTGGCTTATGCTTTTCCAAAACTCTTTTTAATATGGCTCCGGGTGTAACGTCCGATTTTTCTCCTAAAATTCCCCGACGCAATAAAACTTTGCCTTGATAGTAAACAACTACGCAACGAGTTACTGTATTTGTCAATAATAAGTGAGATGCCCAAGCTAGTTCTGTTTTTACAGCATCTGATAAATTTTCTGCAAGGAAAAAACCTTTTTCCCCTACAAGTTCTACAGTATCAGGTGTTCTTGGTTGTACTTGCTGCCAAATTAAACCCGTTAATATTAAAACAGCACTCAAAATTACACCAAGTACATCAGCACGAGCTTGGGATTCAGTCAATTCGGGTGACTGCAAGCGGTTAATTAACAAAAGTACAGCGCCTAACCCACCTACAACGATAGGCAGACGCCTTAAAAAGCGATTGGGATCTCGATTAGCCATGAAGAAGAATTTAGTTATGAGTTATGAGTTATGAGTTATGAGTTATGAGTTATGAGTTATGAGTTATGAGTTATGAGTTATAAGTTATGAATTATGAGTCATTAGCTACGTTTCATAAATTGTTTACCGTACCTATGTCATTGTTTCGCTTTGACTGTGAATTCTACAAAAAGCACCGCATTAAATCTAACTCCTCACTCCTCACTCTCAACTCCTAACTATTCTTATTCATTATTTCCTCTTAACTCTTCACCTCATTTCATTCGTCCCCCGGTTCAATTATGCGTTGAAACAAGTACCCCGTACCTCTTGCGGTCAAAATTAATTCCGGATTTGAAGGGTCATCTTCTAATTTAGCTCGCAAACGGGAAATATGTACATCTACTACACGGGTGTCAACATGACGTTCCGGTGTATATCCCCAAACTTCTTGTAAAATTTCCGAACGAGAAAAAGCTTCTCCCGAACGACTTACTAAGAGTTCTAATAGGTTAAATTCCATTCCTGTCAATCGAATACGTTCGTCACCTTTATAGACTTGACGCTTGTTGGTGTCGATTTTAATAGTACTTACGTGTATTACTCCAGAACTAGGAATTCCAGAAGCACTAGTTTTATCTACTCGTCTCAGTACTGAACGGATACGAGCTTCTAATTCTTTAGGGGAAAATGGTTTTACTACATAGTCATCAGCACCGAGTTCTAAGCCGGTAATTCTGTCTGCGACATCTCCCAAAGCTGTTAGCATAATAATTGGGACATCCGATTCCTTACGTAATTCTTGACAGACACCGTAGCCATCTAGCTTTGGCATCATTACATCTAAAACTACTAAGTCAGGAATTGCTTTGCGAAAGGTATCTAAAGCTTCCTCTCCATCGCCAGCAGTGACAACATCGTAGCCAATCATTGAAAGGCGCGTTTCTAAAATTCGGCGAATGCTGGCTTCGTCATCTACCACCAGGATTTTTTCTTTATGACTCTCCAAGTTTCTCAACGCTCCTTAACTAAAGTTTTTCTTCATGTTAATTTTTAGTACCATTTTTTGTACCATCCTATTAAGATATCATTCCAATTATTCATTAGTAAAAACCTTGAAGGTATTACTATTATTAGATTTTGCTTCGCTCAAGAACTTAAAAGAAACATTTTGATTATTTAAGATTATTTAATAACATTAAGAATGCCTAAGCAAAAAACCTATTACGTCTGCTCTGAATGTGGTGCAGAAACTCCTCAATGGTTTGGTAAGTGTCCCGCTTGTGGAACCTACAACTCTTTAGAAGAGGAAATTGCCGTAACAAACTCTACTGATGTTCCTTCTCGGGGTGTGGGTGCTTGGCACTCTCAGATGAGTAAGAAGAAAACTGCCAACAAGCCAGCTAAGCCACGAGCATCTTTAAAATTAGACCAAATTAGCGATCGCCAGGTTGAGCGTTGGAGTTCTGGCTATGGGGAATTAGATCGAGTCTTAGGTGGTGGGGTGGTTCCTGGTTCTATGGTATTAATTGGTGGCGATCCCGGTATAGGTAAATCTACTCTTTTATTGCAAGTATCAAATGCATTATCTCAAAAATATCGAGTTCTTTATATATCTGGCGAAGAATCAGGACAGCAAGTTAAGCTCAGAGGTTCGCGTTTGGGAGTTGCTCAACAGCAGCATCAAGAAGCTAACGGTAACGGTGCAATTACAGTAGTAAAAAAGACAGAAAAAAGCGAAGAAGATAATGAATCAACTCAAGTTAATAGCGATTTATATGTATTACCTGAAACAGACTTAGAAGAAATTTTAAAAGAGATTGAATCCCTTAGACCGAATTTAGCAGTAATTGATAGTATTCAAACGGTGTTTTTCCCAGCCTTAACTTCCGCACCAGGTTCGGTTGCACAGGTACGCGAATGTACTGCGGCTTTGATGAAAGTCGCAAAACATGAGGATATCACTATGTTAATCGTAGGACACGTTACCAAAGAAGGAGCAATTGCAGGTCCTAAAGTTCTGGAACACTTAGTTGATACGGTACTTTATTTTGAAGGAGATAGGTTTGCTTCCCATAGATTATTGCGAACCGTAAAAAATCGTTTTGGTGCGACCCATGAAATTGGTATTTTTGAAATGGTTACCCACGGTTTACGGGAAGTACCTAACCCCAGCGAATTATTTTTAGGTAGTCGGGATGATCCCGCACCAGGAACTGCTATTGTAGTAGCTTGCGAAGGAACTCGTCCCATCGTGGTAGAATTACAGGCTTTAGTAAGTCCGACTAGTTACACTTCTCCCCGTCGTGCCTGTACTGGAGTAGATTACAGCCGTTTGGTGCAAATTTTGGCAGTTTTAGAAAAACGAGTTGGAATTCCCATGTCCAAGCTAGATTCTTACCTCGCTTCGGCAGGAGGATTAAGTGTAGAGGAACCAGCCGTAGATTTGGGAGTTGCCATTGCCATAGTTGCCAGCTTCCGAGATCGAATTGTAGACTCGGGTACCGTATTAATTGGTGAAGTTGGTTTGGGGGGACAAGTTCGTCCCGTGTCGCAAATGGAACTACGCTTAAAAGAAGCAGCCAAACTAGGATTTCAGCGAGCAATTGTTCCTAAAGGACAGAAATTTCCCGAATTAGATATTGAAATTTTGCCAGTTTCCAAAGTGATAGACGCGATTATTGCAGCAATTCCCCAGCAGACACTTACAGATGAAGATTTGGAAATGGGTGATATTGATATGGAGGAGATGGAGGAGTAGGGGACAATGGACAATGAACAATGAACAATAGGATATTTTCTTTGTAGGGTGCTGTGACGGTTATAAATAATCTTTGATTTTCACTTTATAAGTTGATGATACCGTCACGCACCAAATTAACCCGGATGGTGCGTGACGGTAATTCTAAATCCTGCACGTTATAGGTTGTAAGTTATCGTAACCGTCACACACCCTACAAAAATGTGACCGCTGCCTAAGTCCTAAAATTAAAAAAAATCACTAAAATAATAGCAAATTTACGGCTTACTGAATTTTGATAACTGACAACTGATAATTTATAGCTTATAACTGTTCACTGTTCACTGTTCACTGTTCACTGAATATATGCGTATTTTATTTTTACACCCTAATTTTCCGGCTCAATTTCGTCATTTAGCTGTAGCTCTGGCAAAAAATCCCAAAAATCAAGTGATTTTTGGTACTAATCGTCGGGAAGGTTCTTTACCTGGTGTTGTCAAAGCGATGTATGGTTCGAGTCGGGAAGTTCGTCCGGAAACTCACCATTATGTTAGACCTTTAGAAAAAGCTGTGCTTCAAGGACAAGGTGTTTACCGTTTAGCCGAAGAATTAAAGCAAAAGGGTTTTATTCCAGATATAGTTTACGGTCATTCTGGTTGGGGACCGACTTTATTTATCAAGGATGCTTTTCCGAAAGCGACGTTATTGTGTTATTTTGAATGGTTTTATCAAGCACATGGTTCCGACGCTGATTTTGACCCCAAAGACCCCTTAACTCACGATGATGAAGCTCGGATTCGGATTAAGAATGCTCCCATCCTGATTGACTTATACAGTTGCGATCGCGGTTTATCTCCAACTAATTGGCAGCGTCAGCAGTTTCCGACCGAATATCGTAGTAAAATTACTGTAAATCATGATGGTATTGATACAGAATATTTTAAGCCGCTGCCGGAAGCGAAACTAGTTTTATCCAGAATTAATCTTGACCTTTCTAGTGTGGAAGAAATTATTACTTACGTTGCTAGGGGTATGGAACCTTATCGAGGTTTTCCGCAATTTATGGAAACTGTTGCGTTAATTCAACAAAAAAGACCGAATTGTCATGTTGTAATTGTCGGAGAAGACAGAGTTGCTTATGGAAAGCAACTTCCTGACAATAAAACTTATAAGCAGTTGATGCTTGAAGAAGTACCTTTAGATATGACAAGAGTGCATTTTACAGGTTTGCTACCTTACACTGAATATCTGCAAGTATTGCAAGCTTCTTCAGTTCATATATATTTAACTCGTCCTTTTGTTTTATCTTGGTCAATGTTAGAAGCATTATCTACAGGTTGTTTGATAGTTGCTTCAAATACGGCACCAGTGACTGAAGTAATTGAAGATGGTGCTAATGGTTTATTAGTAGATTTCTTTTCACCCGAACAAATATGCAGCCGTGTAGAAGAAGTACTCAATCATCCCGATAAAATGTCTTCAATTCGAGAAAGAGCAAGAGAAACTATTTTGCAAAAATATGATTTAGCCCAGTTATTACCAAAGCATTTGGAGTGGATACAGCAGGATTTGAAATAGCTAACTCTTATAGATATTAAGTATTTCTTCAGACAAAATAAATCTTTTTTGCAAGCAATAATTACAAATCATTAATGTATATTTTTAGTGCATAAAAATATATTTTTGACATAGTATGCTTGGTCAACTCGTAGTAATACTTGAAGCCTTTTTTACCCTTATTACAAACTTAAATTTAAGTAAATTTAAGTAAGTTTCAGAAATTAGGGAATTATGAACTGTAGTCACAAATAATTGTTATTTGTAGACTGAAGTATTTAATGCATATTGTATTCAGATTTACTACGAAAATTGATATCTAATCTATAAATAAGGAGATAATTTAGGTGAAATATAATTTGAAAGTTTTGCTGTTGTCTTTAGGATTGGTTTTAAGTTCTATTAGTACTATAAGTACTATTAGGGTTGTAACTGCTCAAACATCCGATGGAACTTCAGCAAAAAACTCTTTAAGTTTTAAACAGCATCAATTAATTGCAGCATCAGCAAAGCAAGTTAAAAATAAAGAGTTAAAAGCTTTTTTCGGTAGTCAATACGATTACTGGGATGCTCGCGTACTTGCTAATTATTGGGGACAATCAGTAAAAGAAGCGAAAGCAAGAATTGGCAGAAAAATTATTTGGGGTAAATCGGATGTTGCAATCTTAGAACAGTTTCTTGTGGATGCAAGAATTCAGGCTTTACAGAAAATGCAAAACTCTAACCCTTCTTTACAGCTATACAGTGATTCAAAATATGAATACGATGATGCTCAAAAGCTTGCTGCTGTCTGGGGTGATAATTCCCCTTGGGATGCTAAAATACGCATTGAAAAGAATTTAATTTTAGGTCAGCCAGAGGTAATTGAAAAAGCTTTGGGACAATAATTTCTATTTTATTAATGATTAATGACTGATTAATTTCTGAAGATTTTTTTATTCTTGTGCGAAGGTAGGCTAATAGCCTGCCTATTTTTATATTCAATTATATCTAATAAATAACGACTAACAACTAACAACTAACAACTAACAACTAACAACTAACAACTAACAACTAACAACTAACAACTAACAACTAACAACTAACAATTCACAATGTCACAAATAAATTGGAAAATAGGTTGTGAAATTGAACTCCTAGCACCTAAAGGATTAAGTAGAAAGGATTTAGCAGAGTTTATAGCGGAATTAAATAATGGTTCGGTACGCCGTATATTTTATCCTCAATCCGAACCGAGTAAGGTTCCAGGCAAGCCTTTATTTCACAATCTGACTTTAGGTTTTGAAGCTCTTGACGAAAAAGGAAATTTAATCGCCAAATGCGTAGATGATTTAACTCTTCAAGATGACTTAAACAAATCGCATCCATCGAAAGCAGGATGGTACCGAATTGTTAGCGATGACACCCGATTTTTACAATTAATCATTGCTCAAGCAAACCCCCAACAAAGCAAAGCCGAAGTTCTTAAACCGATTGCCGACTTATTTGGAACTGTTATTGAACAAGGTGCCGGGGCAATGGTTCGCGTTGCCGATAATACTGGCTTACCGATTGCCATCGCTGCTTCTTTACCCGGAGAGCGAGAACGTCCCTGCGAGCTAATTACACCTCCTATAACCACAAATCACTTAGAACAATTAGAAGTTATTTTACACGCAGCACGTTTACTTAATTTTAATATTCCTATCGAAGGTGCAACTCACATACATTTTGATGCTCTACCTTTGTGTAGTGCTAATGTATTTGCTAATTTAGTCAATCTTTTCAATGCACGTGGAGAAAACCTCAAACGATTAGTCGCGACTAATCCCTATTGCAGGCGTTTGGGAAGTTGGGATCTAGATTTATTAAAACTAGTTAACGAATCTGGCTTTCGGAAATTGTCTTGGGAAGAAGCTGTTAGCAAGATTGCCAAGCTTGAATTAAGCAAATACTGCGATTTTAATCTTAAAAACTTAATTCATCCCATCCCCAATAAATTTACTTTTGAAGCTCGAATTTTTCCAGCTTGGCTTTATGCACGCCCCATAGTAGAAGCTGCGGCTTTATTTGAAGCGATTCTTAATTATTCGATTAATACATCTTATATATCGCCTCATCCACCAATAAAATGGGAATTAACATCCGTAAAAGAATTTATTAAATTACTTCCAATTTCAGAACATTTTCGCCAAATTTGGTTATCTCGGGCTGCAAATATCGGTTAGCTATACTAAATGGTCAAATTAAATCATATTTTCCATAAAAATCTAACTATAGAGAGATGTTGTATTGCAAAATTTCTAGATGATAAATTTTCTTCAACCCAAGGCATCATATCTTTTCTTTGTGAAGATGTGCCGAATTTATAGATAATTTAATTATGACCATATGCATCTTGAGGAAGTTCCTTAAATTCCAGGAGATCTAGGAGACTAGATAGAGAAATACCAAACTTTATCTATCAAGTAAAGGATGCGTTAGTCGCATTAACTGGCTATGAAACACTGTCAATTGAGGGTTAGAGTTACATCTGATTACTTTATAAAAATTCTCAAGAGGCAGGTATTTCACAACCCAGTACTTTAATTCAATACCAGTTTAAAGCTACGACTGTTAGAAAAAACATCAAATGGAGGATTTATGCGAGCAGTACTTATGGCTGGAGGTTCCGGGACGCGGCTTCGTCCGCTAACTTGTGACTTACCTAAACCAATGGTGCCTATCCTCAATCGACCAATTGCCGAACATATTATCAATCTTCTCAAAAGGCACGATATTACGGAAATAATTGCTACCTTGCATTATCTACCGGATACAATGCGAGACTACTTCCAAGATGGCAGTGATTTCGACGTACAAATGACTTACGCTGTTGAAGAAGACCAGCCTTTGGGTACCGCAGGTTGTGTAAAAAACATAGCCGAACTTTTAGATGATACGTTTTTGGTCATAAGTGGAGATAGTATTACTGATTTTGACTTAACAGCAGCAATAAAATATCACAAAGAAAAAAAATCCAAAGCAACTTTAATTTTGACTCGCGTTCCCAATCCAATTGAATTTGGAGTAGTTATTACTGATGAAGAAGGAAGCATCAACCGATTTTTAGAAAAACCTTCTACCAGCGAAATTTTTTCCGATACGGTTAATACTGGCGCATACATTCTAGAACCTGAAGTTTTACAATATTTGCCAGAAAACCAGGAATCTGATTTTTCCAAGGATTTATTTCCTCTGCTTCTTGAAAAAGGCGAACCAATGTATGGTTATGTCGCTTCCGGTTACTGGTGCGATGTTGGGCACTTAGATGCTTACCGCGAAGCTCAGTACGATGTACTCAATCATAAAGTTCAAGCTGATTTTCCTTACAAAGAAGTTGAACCTGGTTTATGGGTTGGTCAAAATACTCATATAGAATCTTCGGCAGTAATCGAAACACCTGCTTTAATTGGTGATAACTGTCGCATTGGTAATAGAGTACATATTGAAGCCGGAACAGTTATTGGTGATAACGTTACCATTGGTAACGATGCCAATTTGAAGCGCCCAATTATATGGAATGGAGCAATACTTGGCGACGAAGCTCAATTAAGTGCCTGCGTAATTTCTCGGGGAACTCGTGTAGACCGTCGCGCTCATGTATTGGAAGCAGCTGTAGTTGGTTCTCTTTCCACGGTGGGAGAAGAAGCCCAAATTAGCCCCGGAGTGCGCGTATGGCCTAGTAAAAAAATTGAATCCGGCGCAATTTTAAATATCAACTTGATTTGGGGTAACACCGCTCAACGTAATTTATTTGGACAGCGAGGGGTTCAAGGATTAGCAAATATTGATATTACCCCAGAATTTGCCGTTAAGTTGGGTGCTGCTTACGGTTCCACCTTAAAACCAGGTTGCGAAATTACGGTTTCTCGCGATCAACGAAATATTTCCCGTATGGCAACTCGCTCGTTAATCGCTGGTTTAATGTCGGTAGGTATCGAAGTTCAAAACCTCGATGCAACAGCTTTACCAATTGCTCGCACTATCATACCTAATATGAAAGTTGCAGGTGGTATTCACGTGCGGGTACATCCCAACCGTCCCGATTACCTCCTGATTGAATTCATGGACAATAAGGGAATTAATATTCCCAAAGCCAAGGAAAAGAAAATCGAAGGTGCATATTTTAAAGAAGATATGCGACGGGCGCAAATCCATGAAATTGGTAATGTTGCTTATCCCGCACAGTTAGTTGATCGTTACTGCAACGCTTTTGAAAATCTTTTAAACATCGACACCATTCGTCATAGTCGAGCCAAAGTGGTGATTGATTATGTTTATGGAGTATCTGGAGCAGTATTACCGCAGATGTTAGATAAGTTTGGTGCTGATGCGGTGGTACTAAATGCCAGTTTAAATAAAATCGCCGCATCAAAAACCGACCGCGAAGCCTTATTAACTCAGTTAGGTCATGTGGTAGAAGCACTAAAAGCTAACTTTGGCGTACAGGTAACGGCAAACGGCGAGCAAATGATACTGGTTGATGAATCCGGTATTCCCATTCGCGGGGAAATGCTCACAGCTTTGATGGTGGACATGATTTTAACTGCCAATCCTAGAGGAAGTGTGGTAGTACCAGTTCATAGTTCTAGCGCTGTGGAACAAATCGCTCGTCGTCATGATGGTAAGGTGATTCGTACCAAAGCAAATCCCACTGCATTAATGGAAGCTTGCCAAAAGAATCCAAATGTGGTTTTAGGTGGAAGTGGCGATACTGGCTTTATCGTTCCGGAACTGCATCCCGGATTTGACTCCATGTTTTGTATTGCCAAGCTGATTGAAATGCTGACAATTCAAGAGCGCTCTCTTACTACAGTGCGTTCCGAATTACCCCGCGTAATTCACAAAGCCTACACTACTCGCTGCCCTTGGACGGTAAAAGGTGCATTAATGCGTCACTTAGTAGAAACTCATCCCCAAGAACAATTAGAATTAATTGACGGGGTGAAAATTTGTCAACCCTACGAAGATAGTTGGGTACTAGTTCTACCAGATGCAAGCGAACCTTTAGTACATCTATACGTTAATAGCAACGATCGCGATTGGGTAGACGAATCCTTAAGAAAATACCGTGCCCGCGTTCAAGAATTTGTGGAAACAGAGCAGGAGCAGGTTGCGGTGGAAGTGTAAGAAGATGGGCATGGGGCATGGGGCATGGAAGTTAGGAGTTAATTAATTATTCTTCCCCATCTGCCTTTGCCTACCTTCTCTTACTCCTCACTGCTCATTGTTAACTGCTCACTGTTAACTGCTCACTGTTAACTGTTCTCAAACGGTAAAGAGGGAGAATTTCTTTTAGGAAATATTGCTAGTTCGGTTTCTGGATCGAAGAAATGAATTTTCTCAGGGTTTAAAGATAACCATACTTTTTCTCCCGTATTTACTAATTTTTCTGGCGAAACTCTTACCTGTAAGTCATCTGTTATTAGGTAATCTTTTTCAAATTTTGTCTCAATCAGTTTGACTGCAAGATAACTATCGTTACCAAGATTTTCCGTCCATTCGACTTGTGCCGGTAAATTTTTAGTGGCAGGTAAGCTTAAATTCCAGTTTTCCGGACGAACTCCTAATATTAGAGTTCGTCCATTATATTTTTTTAAAGTGCTGCTCCAGTTTTCTGGCAAAGTTAAGCGGAAATCACCTTTAGTTATTAAACAAGGTGATTGAAACTTCACCTCAATAAAATTCATTGGTGGAGAACCAATAAACTCTGCAACAAAACGATTTGCAGGACGATTATAAATTTCTAATGGAGGAGCAATCTGCATTATTTGGCCGCGATTTAAAATCGCTACCCTATCCCCCATTGTCATTGCTTCCGTTTGATCGTGAGTAACGTAAATTGTTGTTATACCTAAGTGCCGTTGCAGCTTGACAATTTCTGCACGGGTTTGCGATCGCAGTTTTGCATCTAAATTAGAAAGGGGTTCATCCATCAAAAATACCTGTGGGTTGCGAGCAATAGCACGTCCTAATGTAACTCGCTGTCTTTGCCCTCCCGATAATTCTTTGGGGTATCTATTTAACAACTTTTCTATTTGCAGCAACTTAGCTACATCAATTACTTTTTCGTTTACGATTCGTTCTTTATCCGAAACGTAGCGCAAACCTAATGGTAACTTTTTTGTAGCCACTACTAATAAATTTTCTGCTATTTTCAATAATTTATGGATTAATTTCTCCCCCTCTCTCCCTCTCTCCCTCTCTCCCTCTCCCTGGGCTCTCCCCCCTTGCAATCTTAATCCAAAAGCAATATTTTCATACACGCTCATGTGAGGATAAAGAGCATAATTTTGAAATACCATGGCAATATTTCTTTGAGAAGGTTGAAGCTGGTTTACAGTAAGGTTTCCTACCCAGATATTACCTCCAGTAACATCCTCTAAACCTGCAATTAACCTTAGCAAGGTGCTTTTTCCACAACCAGAAGGTCCCACCAACACCATAAATTCGCCATCTTCGACGGTGAGATTGATTCGCCGCAATACATTCACGCTTTCATTGCGATGTGCGCTCTTAGAAATAACACCTTCGCTTTTACGGCGAGGAAAACTCTTGTAAATGCTTTCTAAAACAACTTGCGCCACAAATCTTTACCGATCGCGATATAAAATTAACCATTAATATATACATCCCGCCCAAGCAGAACGTTTGCGCTAATAATACAGCTTTAATTTGCTAAAAGAAAGTAAATAAACCTATTTTATCTCACCGAGCTAATTCATACCTTTGAAAAACAGTAATAATACTGTTGCCAATATTTTTATGATAATGGTAATCAAACAAAATTTTCTTGATTTGTACTTTCAAAAGCTTTCTTTATCTGCCTTTTACATCCAAAATATAAATGTAAAGTTTTTTTACAGTGCGATTGCCTGCACTGTATTTTATCTTTCGTTGTCACTTTATCGGGATTCAGGGGTGCCCGCGCAGACAAATATATTTGTGAAGGCACTGTTTTATGTATAGTACTAAAGAACTAACTAAGTATAAAGATTACTTCATACAGCCGTATTATCATTCTCACCAAGCCCCGGATAAGCGATGGGGATATCGAATATGGAAAGGTTATGAATTAATGTGCGTAAATGAAAATGGATGCCAATCTTCCAGAAAGGCTGTTATAGCTGCAATACAAGAAATTGATAACGGTTTTTTGTGTGACTTATGTTTGTAAGGTAGTAAGGATTTATATTCATTTACGAAGACAGAGATCAAAATTTCTCTTGGAAGTAAACACATTTTTTCGATAACGCCTTTTCCTGCTTTGCTAAGCATACCAATTGAATATATAGAATTCCGGCGTTGAATTTTCAACAAAACTCGGTATAATCAAGTGTTCCCTATTTCCTATTCGCAGTTCTCTAAGAAGGATTCCCCAAATCAAAGCGGATTCCTATATAACAAGACTTAAGCTATCTACTAGTAATTTTTGCTAAAAGCTGCATAATTTGTATTTACCGACGTACTCCGAAAAAAATGGGCAGGTTTATTATAGAGAGATGCCGCTTTTCACCACGAGTTCATTTGTTTAAAGTTGACACATTTTTTTACAGAGGAATTGTCAAAAAATCTGTCCGCAAAACTAAAAAAGTTAGTTTAAAACTTTACTTAAATGGTACTATAGTACTATAAACGCAGAATCATCAGTCAAGCAAAGTTACCGAACATTTTACAATAACTGTTCGTAGCTTTCGCTTGGCTTTTATCATTAAAATAACTTGCGTGTCACCCTTACTCGGCCGTGGAACGACGGAGCCTGCGGTGAGCGACGTTCCCGGGTGAAGATTATCTTCTTTATTTATGTGAAGAAAGTTTGAGAAACAGCCTTGATATATGTGTATTGATGATAATTCGTACAAAGAGCGTAATTTGATTTTTATTCCCCAGTAGCTATTAACCAAAATTAGGAGAATTTATGAACAGTTGCATATTAATGGCAGAAATAATAAAAGAACCCGAACTGCGATACAAGGCAGATAATCAGCTAGAAATCACAGAAATGCTGGTACAGTTTCCGGGGCAACGAGAAAATGATCCTCCAGCAAACCTAAAAGTGGTAGGTTTTGGTAACGTAGCCAAAGAAATTCAACAAAACTATCATCAAGGCGATCGCGTGATTTTAATCGGACGATTGAGTATGAATACAATCGAACGTCCGGAGGGATTTAAGGAGAAGCGGGCTGAGATGACGGTACAGCAAATTCATCATTTAGATTCAGCTAATGACAATAGTTTCATGCAGTCGCAAGTAACTCAAGCAATTCCAGTTGCCACACCTCAAACACCTAGTGTAAATACTGCACCACCTGTAGCTGCGACTACTCCTAAAAAACGACAAGGTAACGCTGCACCTGTTCAGAATGTACCCCAACCGGAACCCGTATCCCAAGCCACGAGTTACGAACCAAGCACTTATCCTGCAATGGTTGAAGAAGATATTCCGGAAGATGACATCCCATTTTAAATGTTGTCAATTTGGAGACGTTGCAATGCAACGTCTCTTGACCGTAGTGTATATACTAATACTTAAAATACAAAAATAATTTTTCTATTTCATATTTTTTTCAAAAAAACTGATGTTGATAGCATACTTTACAAAATTTTAACAAGACAAACATTCGTTACCAGCCTCTGTCCTCGCAGAGAGTGTCAAATGAGATACCGTATCAGTTGCAACATTTGCTATAAGGTATCTATAATGTTTGGTCTTAAAAGTAAATTAAAAATCAATATTTTTTACTTAGCTTTAACAGTAAATCTTCCAGTTTTAGATGTATAAGCTAAAAAAAATACTTTATGATACCGATAAAACTAAATCTGCTGCTAAAATCCAGATAAATTAAAGTCAATTTCTACTTAACAATCTATCCCTGACTTCCATGAGAGAAACAGTCTTAGACGTTCGCAACCTGCAAGTTGAATTTTCCGATGATGCCAATGTTGTCAAAGCAGTAGACGGAATCTCTTTTCAATTACATAGAGGAGAGACATTAGGAATAGTAGGAGAATCGGGGAGCGGCAAGTCAGTGACATCTCTTGCGGTAATGGGATTGTTGCAGAATCCGGGAAGAATTAGTAATGGCGAAATTTGGTTTCGTCCCCAGGAAAATGGCGAAGCATTGAACTTAGTGGATTTACCATCAAAGCAAATTCAGCTTTACCGGGGTGGTGATATTGCCATGATTTTTCAGGAGCCAATGACTTCCTTGAACCCAGTTTATAACATTGGTTTTCAGTTAACAGAAGCAATTTTAAGACATCAGAATATTACCAGCGAGCAAGCACGTCAAAAAGCAATTGATAGTTTGCAGGAAGTTAAACTTCTTCCTAGCGACGAGCAAATCCGTCAAAATTTAATTGAAACTTCGCCACAACCTTTAAATGAAGCACAACTTCCGCAATTAGTACAAAAACATAAAGAAGCAATATTAGAACGCTTTCCCCATCAACTTTCGGGGGGGCAGTTACAGCGGGTAATGATTGCGATGGCTATTTCTTGTAACCCACTGCTATTAATTGCTGACGAACCTACAACGGCTTTAGATGTAACGGTACAAGCGACAATCGTAGATTTGTTGGGAGAATTGCAGCAGAAACGCGATATGGCGATGATTTTTATTACCCATGACTTGGGATTAATCGCGGAAATCGCCGATAAAGTAGCGGTAATGTACAAAGGAAGAGTCGTCGAACAAGGTGATGCAGC
>JBCBPQ010000135.1:0-18785 GCA_039820645.1 Cyanobacteria bacterium J06633_8
GAGCTTTCCGACACCTTAGAAGAGCTAAAAACCACTCAGAATAAATTAGTAGAATCGGAAAAAATGGCTGCTTTGGGTAGTTTAGTTGCCGGAGTCGCCCATGAAATCAACACTCCGGTAGGTACGAGTATTACTGTTGCTTCTAATTTAGCTGCTAAAACTGAAGATTTTGCGGATAATATTGCAAAAGGACAATTGAAACGTTCTGTATTAAATAACTATATAGAAATTGCTCAAAAAAGTACCGATTTATTAGTACAAAATCTCAACCAAGCAGGAGATTTAGTTAATAGTTTTAAGCAAGTAGCAGTAGACCAAACTAATTTAGAATTACGTCACTTCAGGGTAAAAGAATATATTGAAGGAGTTTTACTTAATCTCGCTCCTCAACTCAAACAATCTCCTCATAAGCTAATAGTTTCTGGTGATGAAGATATAACCATCAATAGTTATGCCGGTAGCTTTGCTCAGGTAATAACAAATTTAGTCATTAATTCATTAATTCATGCTTATCCAGAAGAGAAACCTGGAAAATTAAACTTTGAAATTACTTCAGAAGCTGAAAATATCAAAATTATTTACAGCGATGATGGTTGTGGGATTCCAGAAGAAAATTTAACTAAGATTTTTGAACCTTTCTTTACTACTAAAAGAAATCAAGGAGGAACTGGTTTAGGTTTGCATATTGTATATAATCTAATCACTCATAAATTGCAGGGAAGTATAGATATAGATTCCATTGTTGGAAAAGGTACAACATTTATCTTAACTATTCCCTCTATTCTTAATTGAATTATTTATGGTTTATATGTCTCAAAAATCATGAATAATAAAACATATACTCGACTATAAGCTCTAATTCAACTTTAGGTGAAGGAACTTAATTTGTAATTTAATTACCTATATAAGGAGAGCAAACCTAACCCTAACCCTCTCCTTAGTGGAAAACCTCACCCTAACCCTCTCCTTAGTGGAAAACCTCACCCTAACCCTCTCCTTATTAAGGAGAGGGAAGAAGAAATTCCTCAAGTTTTATCGGATATTGTGTTGAAATGAATGGTTAAAAATGCTGAAGATAGATATCAAAGTGCTTTGGGGTTGAAGTACGATTTACAGCTTTGCTTAACTCAACTTAAAGAAACGTGAAAAGTTAACCGCTGATTGTTATAGCCAAGTTTTGCAAGCTACAACACTTAATCTAACTACTGCGTATAAAAACTTTTTTGAGAAGCGTGCTGGGTTTCCCAAATTCAAGTCCAAGCATAGAAAACAGTCAATTCAGTATCCTCAAAACGTCAAAATCGTAGATGGTAACATCAAGCTTCCCGGCAATATTGGGATAATCAAATCCAAAATACATAGAACAATTGAGGGAAAAATCAAAACTGTTACAGTTAGCAAAACTCCATCAGGAAAATATTTTGCTTCTGTATTGACTGAATTAGAGGGTGAAAATCCAACTGTTTCAGAAGGTAAAATTTACGGCATTGATTTGGGACTGAAGCATTTTGCTGTTATTACTGATGGAGAAAAAGTTTCAAAGTATGATAATCCAAAACATTTTCTTAAGCATGAGAAGAATCTTAAGCGCAAACAAAAAAAATTAGCGCGTAAACAAAAGGGAAGTAATTCAAGATATAAGTATAAAAAAGTTGTTGCCAAAGTGTACGAACGAATTAGCAATTCGCGGCAAGATTTTCTTCATAAACTTAGCTATAAGTTGGTCAGCGATAGCCAAGCTGTCATAGTAGAAAATCTTCATGTCAAAGGCATGGTTCGTAATCACAATTTGGCGAAAGCAATATCTGATTGTGGGTGGGGGACTTTTGTCAACTTCTTAGCCTATAAGCTGGAGCGTAAAGGTGGAAAGTTAGTTGAGATTGATAAATGGTTCCCCAGTTCCAAGCTTTGCTCTAATTGCTTTTATCAAGTCAGCGAGATGCCGTTAGACGTGAGGGAATGGACTTGCCCTCACTGCGGCGCTCACCATGATCGAGATGAAAACGCAGCGCGGAACATAAGAGCAGAGGGTATCAGAATGCTAAAGGTGAACCAGTGCTCCACTTGGGGTTTCCCCAAGTGGAGCAACTGGCGAACCCGTTAGGGCGGATGGTTCAGCCGTCTCTGCTGTAGGAGGGGAAGTAAGACCAAAGCTCGGACGAAAGTCTAAGCTGAGGCATTCGCCTGTGAGTACAGAAGCCCACAACGAGCGCGTAGCGGTTTTGGGTAGTTCACTTAACTAAAATAACGGGAATCGAACTCGATTCTAATACAGCTTGAGAAACTGAACCCACAATCACTTTCTCCCAAGATTTATGTCCCCGTTTACCCATGACAATATCATTAACTTGGTATTCTTCAGAAACCTGAATAATTTCTTCTGTAATTGCACCTGTAACTGTAATAAATTGATGGCGAATATCTGCTAGAAGCCTTTTAGTTTCTGATTTTATAAATTTAATTTCTTCAGTTTCATTTGTTTGAATAACGTGCAATACAATTATTTCGCCATCACCACGACGAGCTATATCGGCAGCTTTAGTCAATACCTGAATTGCTAAAGGGGAAGTATCAACGGCAGCTAATATTTTCAAATTACGAGTAATTCCAACTTTGGTGAGATCTATTTCGCCGCGCTCTAATAATTTTGGTGCAAAGGTGGGAATTGCCCAAGCTCCTAAAGGTGCAGTTACCAAAATAGACAAAGCCGCGATGGCTAATATTATTTCTCCCCCTTCAATCCCTTGTGCTAAGGGAATTCCTCCAATTGCTGCTTGTACCGTGGCTTTAGCTGAGTTACCGGGTAACAAAAACAATTTTTCTCGCAATTTCCAGTTACTGCCCAATGTAGATAAATACCATCCACAAGCCCTTCCTATCAACGTTCCAATTCCTAAGATAATTAATCCTGAAAGCAAAGCTTTTTCTAATACTTGAATTTGAATACTTGCCCCTAATAAAACAAATAAAATAATTTGTGCTACCACCCATAAACTATCAAAACCAGAGCGCAATCTTCTAGCTAAAGGAGCATCAAATTCAATTAAGAAAAATCCCGTCACCATTACAGCTAAATAACCAGAAAAAATTGGTAACTTTTCTGCTACTACCACCAGCAATAAAGCTAAACTTGCTGTAATTAAAGTATCTTGTACCGCATTTTGAGTCCAGTTTTGTTTTGTTAGCAATAAAACCAACACTTTTGCTGTTACTAAACCTATTACTATTCCCAATACAATTTGACTCATAATTTGCATGGGAAGCAGTAGAAACGCATCTACAGTTAAACCGAAAGGTAATGTAATTTCAGAAGTTGTTCCTTGCCCTAAAAAGTTAAGTAATAAACTAAAAACTAGTAACAATAGCACATCAGACAAAGCACTTCCGGTAAGAATGGCATCCGGAATTCCCTTACGAACTCCCCAACCCAGGCTTTTAAGTCGCAGCATTCCCGGTACAATTACTGCTGGCGATTCGGCTCCAATTATACAGCCAAGCAACAATCCCGTAGGAAAATCGAACTTGAAAATCCACATTGAAGTTAAAGCAATAATCAAAGCTTCGCAAGTCGCCGGTAAAAACCCCAACCTTAACGCAACAGTTCCCTGCTGCTCTAATTTTTCCCTATCTAAACCCAACCCTGCTTTCATCAAAATTACCATTACAGCTATTGTTCGCAAAGGAGCAGACGCTGCAAGTACATCGGGGACAATTAAATCGGCAAATTGAGGTCCCAATATAATACCAACTAATACCATACCTACTAAAGCCGGGACTTTCAGCCTTTGGGCAACCTGCCCCACGAAAAAGCCCAGAAGTAAGATTAAGATGAAACTTTCTAACATTACTTCTTTATTTTTAATTTATTAGTACTTACGCAAACGACATATTTTTTCGTAGGGTGCTGTACTCCTGGAATAAATTTGAACGTGATTATAATACTTATAGCGTCAGGCACCAACCAGCTAATGTGACAATTGCGTAAGTCCTGATATATTAGGGCTTACGCAATAATACTTATTATTATCTTTTTATAATATTTTTTCATACTGTTATTTTATAGAAAAATAATCGCAATATTTGTGCTATTTCTTGTCTAGAATGCCTTTCGGATACAATGACATTTTTGTTTAGCGTAAGTACTGTATCAATACTACTCGGTTAAGCAATTAAACTCATTGTCAGATCCCCCAACCCCCTTAAAAAAGGGGGCTTTTATCCCCTCCTTTTTAAGGAGGGCTAGGGAGGATCTCCCTTGACCGAGCAGTATTGAGTACTGTATATAATAATGTATTATGACTTACAAAAATATATTCCATGAACATTATAGAGAATACTCCTATTTCTAATTTACAAATTAAAAGTAGTATTAGAGCCTTTTTTGGAGCAGACAAAACATATTGCCAATTACAAAAAAATAGTATAGATTTGTACTTAAAACTTTCCACATTTGGCAAAAATAAAGCTGAATATTTACAGTCAGAATCGGGAAGATATTACGAAAAATTTGGCTTTCATATTATCGAAAATGAAAGTAGAATAATTGGGGTATTAGTTCAAGAAATCGAATTTCCCTTAGAACCTCAAAGTTACCTAATTTATCTTAACTTTTTAAAGTTAACTCAAGACTGGAATTTATGGCGAGTCTGGAACTATGTTCCCTTTATTAATGAAAAAACAGAAGAATTAGAAAACTATCGTTCTTTTTGTAAAGGGCGTTCCTTAGCCTTTGAAGAATTTTATGGAGATAACTTTGAATTTAAACTACCTGCTGCTTCTGCGGTTGGCATTAACGATAATAAATTAGTTATTTATTTTATTGGTGGAAAGCAAAGCGGCAGTCACATTGAAAACCACGAACAAATTCCCGCTTTTAAATATCCAAAAAAATATGGACCAAAATCCCCAAGTTTTGCCCGAGGTACCTTAGTTTCTCAAGCTCAAAGACAAACCGGTTATATTTCTGGAACAGCTAGCATTAAAGGCTCCGAATCAGTAACTCTTCAGACTATTGCTCAGCAATTACATACTACCATCGACAATATCAGTATTGTTTGTGAAAAGATGGGTTTTGTAGAACGTATGAGTTTTGATTCGCCCATGCCCTCACCGGCAAAATATACTCGTAAATTTAAAGTTTACATCCGTAAGCAAGAAGATTTTAGCTATATAGAACAGGAATTTTCTAAAATCATTTTACTCAACCCCCAAGACCAAATTATTTACTTACAATCCGATATTTGTCGCTCCAATCTAGATATAGAAATCGAAGCTGTTATCGAAAATCGCAAATCCTCAATTTCAACTGTCAATCAACTATGTAAAGAAAAACATCGTCTGGAGCAACTTTTAGCTCAAACTGTTGAACAGTTTCCCCTTAAAATTGCGATTGTTTATAACCAAGAACGTTTAACTTACCAAGAGCTTTATGACCAAGTTATTGGACTCTGTAAAAGACTAAGTATGTTAGGAGTTAAACCCAAAGACTGTGTGATGATGCTTCTACCCAATTGTCCTGAGTTTGTCAGTAGTATTTTTGCTACTGCTAAACTTGGAGCCATCGCACTTCCTATTAATCCTCAACTTCAAGAAAACCTAATACAATATTACGTTGAAGATAGTCATCCTAAGGTTATTATTACTGATTCTACTGGAGTAGAATTATGCCGCCAAATTATTACGAAATATGCTCATAAAATTGAATTAATTTTGATTGACACGGTAAAATCTTCAAGCCAGTGTTTCAATAATTTCGTCAAAAGCGATGATTGTAGGGAATCGAGCAGGAACTCCTGTGATTCCACCGACAGAGCGAAAAAATTATGCACAACCCACAAGCATCTTTTCCACGAAACTCAAAATTACACTCAATCTCTGAAAATCACCGCTGAGGACAATATTCTAGCTATGGTTCCCATGTACCAAGCCTATGGATTTGAGGTATGTATGTTAGCATCCATCTCTAATGGTGCCACCTTGGTGATTTTAGAAACCGCCATACAAGATGGGAAAGCTGTAGAAATGCCTTTACTATTCCGTCAATCTCGAATTTTAGAGCTAATTGAACGGGAGAAAATTACCATACTGCCCATTGTTCCTTATATTGCCAGTATTTTAGCGGAGATACCCAAAGAGTTATGCACGAATTTGTCCAGTCTGCGGTTATGTCTTTGTGCGGGCAAGTTTCTCTCCAAAGATATTTTTGATCGATTCCAAAAACGCTTTGCTCTACCGTTGCGACAGTTATACCCCTCCACTGAGGTGGGGGCTAGTACCGCTTGCGTTCGTAAGAAGTAAGAAGTAAGAAGTAAGAAGTAAGAAGTAAGAAGTAAGAAGTTTGATTTTCTAGGCTTTTGTGCCATTAAAAATGCTTGCCTTATTTACGCCGAATTATACTAGGAACAGCAATCAAATATCTACTCATTTCTAACTAAATTTACTAAGTCAAGCTCTTGCAAATTAGATTTATCGTTTAATTTTTTTTAATCATTAATTAGGACAATCAATTATGGAATTCGGAATTCAATTTTTCCCAGATGTTCAACCAGAGCAAAAGTCAGGTAAGCAATATTTTGAAGAAGCTCTACATTTAGTGAGTCTTTGCGACCAATTGGGATATACTTCTATCCGAATAGTCGAACATTATTTTCACTATTATGGTGGTTATAGCCCTAATCCCATCCTGTTCCTGGCTGCTGCTTCCCAGCGCACGAAACATGCAAAATTGATTACTGGTGCAGTACTACCAGCCTTCAACAATCCCCTCAAACTCGCCGGGGAAATTGGCATGTTGGATGCAATTTGTGGCGGACGTTTGGAAATAGGATTTGCCCGAGCTTTTTTACCTCACGAATTTGACCGCTTTGGGGTACAACTAAGTGAAAGCAAGGTCAGATTTGAGGAAGGAATCGAACAAGTACGTCGCTTGCTCGAAGAAGAAAATGTCAGCCAAGAAGGAAAATTCCACCGCTTCAAAAATGTTACCTCCCTTCCTCGTCCCACCCAAAAACCCCGTCCTCCTTTCTGGAGAGCAGCCTTAGCAACTCCAGACTCCTTTATTTCTGCTGGCAAGAAAGGCTATGGGGTGATGGCAATTCCCCTAGCAGGAGGAAAAATGGCAGAATTGATTGGATTGTATCGAGAGGCTTGGAAATCAGCCGGACATCCTGGACAAGGAAAACTGATGCTCGCCTTTCATATGTTCTGCGCTCAAACCCAGCAGGAAGCGATTGACATTTCCCGCAAACCCCTCAACGATTACCTTACCTCTTTGGTGGATGCTGCTTCCGACTGGACTTCAGGAAGGAGTTCGCGAGATTACCCCAACTACGACAAAATTATTGCTGGCTTAGAGAAAGAAACCTTTGAAACCCAGGTGAAAAAAGGTGCGGCTTGGATTGGAACCCCCAAAGAATTACGTGAAGCAATCGCCGACTACTATCACGAAGTTGGTGGTTTTAATATCGCTTCCATGCAAGTAAACTTCAACACTTTACCTGTAGAAGCTGCGGAAGCTTCTATGCGCCTCTTTTCTAAACAAGTTATGCCTCATTTTGCAGATTTTGAATCCAAGTCTGGGGTTTAACATTTCACAGGATTTGCAAAATGCCAAACATATAGATGGGCCTAGGCTACAGCTTGCTCCCTTGTAAAAAATTATCTATTCATTTCTAGGATTTCTCAAGTGTTTGTGCCTATTTCAACCGGTATTCTTTAGTCGGAAGCAAGTAATACAATAATATAAAAAATCTGTACCTGTTAAACAAAATTAGTCTTATAAAAAGCTTAACAACCACATATTATTTTTTTCTTCACAATTAAGATTGGGTTTACATTTAGATAATTTAGGCTATCTTTTCCAAATAAGAAAGCTAATATTTTTCTCAACAATTTGAGGTCAAACTCTTTTATCAATCTAAATCTCTGCGTCCTGGGTTTTACCATAAAATCACACTTCACGAATGATTATTGAAGTACTGGCATCTATTATTTGCAAACACAAAAATAGTCGGGACACAAGGACAATAAAAAGTGTTGAAAAAACTTACATTGATAGTAGCTATAACTCTACTTTTCTTAAACGGAACGATAGATAATGCTCTTGCTCAAATCCAATCCCCTGGGTTTACATCAAATACTAATAGCGGTTCAATCGCATTTATATTAATCTGTTCGGCACTAGTGTTATTAATGACACCGGGGCTTGCTTTTTTCTATGGTGGATTTGTTCGTACCCGCAATGTACTAAATACACTGATGATGAGCTTTGTCGCCATGGCTATTATCGGTGTAACTTGGGTATTGTGGGGCTACAGCTTTGCTTTTGCACCCGGTAACGCATTTATAGGTGGATTGAAATGGCTGGGTTTAAATGACGTTGGTTTACAGCCCAGCGAATATGCGCCACAAATTCCCCAATTGGCATTTATGGCTTATCAAGGAATGTTTGCCATTATTGCCCCAGCCTTAATTTCCGGCGCGATCGCAGAGCGTATGAGTTTCACAGGCTACTCAGTATTTTTGGTTTTGTGGTCAATTTTTATTTATTCCCCTATCGCCCATATGGTTTGGGGTATAGGAGGATTATTAAGTTTATCTGGTGGTTGGGGTGCCTTAGATTTCGCTGGCGGCACTGTCGTACATATTAGTTCCGGGGTATCCGCTTTCGTTGCAGCAATGTACCTCAAACCCCGTAAAACATTTCCCAATAAATTGAGTCCACCCCATAACGTACCTTTTATTTTGCTAGGTGCTGGTTTATTATGGTTTGGCTGGTTTGGTTTTAATGCCGGTAGTGCTTTAGAAGCCAATAACTTAGCAGTAATTGCCTTTGTAAATACCAATACCAGTGCCGCAGCAGGGGCTTTGACTTGGTTAATTTTAGAAAGAGTATTGCGCGGTAAATCCACCGCAGTCGGTGTAGCCACAGGAAGCGTTGCTGGCTTAGTGGGTATTACACCAGCAGCAGGATTCGTTTCACCCCTAGCAGCAATATTAATTGGAAGTATCACCGCTTTTGTTTGCTTCTACGCAGTTAGCCTCAAGCACAAAATACAAATTGATGATGCTTTAGATACATTCCCCGTACATGGCGTAGGCGGAACAGTAGGGGCAATTTTGACGGGTATTTTTGCTAGCACAGCCGTCAATCCAGGAGGAAGAAACGGTTTATTGTTCGGCAATCCCGACGAACTACTTTTAGAATTAGCAGCCATTGTAGTTACTTATTTTCTCGCCGGATTTGGTACCTGGATTATTCTCAAAGTAGTTGAAAGCACCGTGGGATTAAGAGTACACGAAAACGCCGAATTACAAGGAATGGACATCAGCGAACACGGCGAAGAAGCGTATAATTCCGAATATACAGATAAAATCAACTTGTAATTGGGGATTGGGGATTGGGCATGGGGCATGGGGCATTGATTACTGTCATGGTACTGTCATGGTACTGTTCACTGTTGACTGTTCACTGTTCATTCTTTCCCAAAAAAAGCGAAGGGTAGATTACAATCTATCCAAACGATTTATCTAGCTACCCGTGTCTAGTTCAGTTAAAACTTTTCCTACTTGGGCATTTGTCTCTTTATTGAGTAACTTTATACTTTCACTAGCGGTAATTTTGTTGATTGGCGAACAACAAGGTGATACCGCTTTTTGGGCTAATATGGTTTCCCCGAGGCGAGAAACTGTTGCGAATAATCAAACTCAACAAGTTGCTTCCCCTCAATTGGGTAAACGTCATCAACTTGACTATCAAAAATGGGTGGATATTCTTAAACAGGAGGCTGAAGTTGCTGCACGGAAGAAACCCCGGAATTTAACTGTGATGGCTGGGGATTCTTTAAGTTTATGGTTTCCTTCGGATTTATTGCCGGATAATAAAACTTGGTTAAATCAAGGAATTTCTGGAGAAAAATCAGCTGGTTTATTAAAAAGATTAAATTTATTTGACAAAACCACACCAGAGTCTATTTTTGTGATGATAGGTATTAACGATCTAATTGCTGGTGTTAATGATGAAACTATTTTAGAGAATCAACGGCTGATATTAGCTCATTTGCGTAAGAAGCATTCCACAGCCCAAATCTTTATGCAATCTATTTTACCCCATCAAGGAGAACAAGCGACTTGGGAAGGAAAAGACAAACTTTTGGCAATACCTAATAGTCGTATTCGCAAGTTAAATCAACAATTGCGAACCATTGCAGCAAAAGAAGACGTAAAATACTTAAATCTGTATCCTTTGTTTGCTGATAAACAAGGAAATCTCAAGTCTAATTTTACTACCGATGGATTACATCTTAATCCAGATGGTTATTTAGTTTGGAGTTCTGCTTTACAGTTAACAGTGAACAGTGAACAGTGAACAGTGAACAGTGAACAGTTAACAGTGAACAGTTAACAGTGAACAGTTAACAGTGAACAGTTAACAGTGAACAGTTAACAGTGAACAGTTAACAGTGAACAGTGAACAGTGAACAGTTAATGGTGAAGTGTTGACAACTAACAACTAACAACTAACAACTAACAATTAACAACTAACAACTAGCAACTAACAACTAACAACTAACAAATAACAACTAACAACTAACAAATAACAACTAATAACTAATATTATGGATACAAAAGCTTTTAAACGCTCATTACAACATTCGGAAAATTACCATCGTCGGGGATTTGGACATAAAGAAGAAGTTGCAACTCAGCTAAATTCTGAATATCAAAGCGGTTTAATTCAAGAAATTCGCGATAATAATTATAGTTTAATTCGGGGAGATGTTAGTATTCGTCTGGCGGAAGCTTTTGGCTTTTGTTGGGGTGTAGAGCGTGCTGTGGCAATGGCTTATGAAACCCGCAAGCATTTCCCCTCGGAGCAAATTTGGATTACTAATGAAATTATTCACAATCCATCTGTAAATCAACGCTTGAAAGAAATGCAGGTTGGTTTTATTTCAGTTAAAGATGATGAAAAAGATTTTTCTGTAGTTGGCTCTGGAGATGTGGTAATTTTACCTGCTTTTGGCGCAAGCGTTCAAGAAATGCAGCTACTTAATGATAAAGGTTGTAAAATTGTCGATACAACTTGCCCTTGGGTTTCTAAAGTTTGGAATACGGTTGAAAAGCATAAAAAAGTTGAATGTACTTCTATCATTCACGGTAAATATAAACATGAAGAAACCATTGCAACTAGTTCCTTTGCTGGTAAATATCTAATTGTTCTAAATTTAGAAGAGGCAGAATATGTTACTGACTATATTTTAAATGGTGGCAATAGAGAAGAATTTTTAGCTAAATTTAGTAAAGCTTGTTCATCAGGATTCGATCCCGATACAGATTTAGAAAAAGTCGGGATCGCCAATCAAACAACTATGCTCAAAGGAGAAACCGAACAAATTGGTAAGCTATTTGAGCGTACTATGATGACAAAATATGGTCCCACTGAATTAAACAATCATTTTCAAAGCTTTAATACCATCTGCGACGCTACCCAGGAAAGACAAGATGCAATGTTGGAGCTAGTAGAAGAAAAACTTGACTTCATGATAGTGATTGGTGGCTTCAATTCATCAAATACCGCTCACTTACAGGAAATTGCAGTAGAGAAAAAACTTCCTTCCTATCATGTTGACAGCGTAGAAAGGATTTTATCTGAAAATAATATCGAACATCGTCAGCTAGATGGCAACATCGAGATATCTGAAAATTGGCTGCCAGATGGAGAGATTATTGTAGGCATTACTTCTGGTGCTTCTACACCGGATAAAGTTGTGGAAGATGTAATCAACAAGATTTTTGAATTAAAGAAAGCGGTAGCAGCAGTTTAAACCTATTCCCTTTGATTAATTCCCACACAATGTAGAGACGTAGCACTGCTACGTCTCCCGACGTTACCAAAAAAACGAACCAGTCAGAATTTATCCAATTGATCGCAGTATTCTATTTGATTAATTTTAAAGCATGTATAGTAAACAAAAAAATAATTCTCCCCCCTCTACTCCCTCTCTCATCAATTTTTAAACCATAGATAGCTAACTTAAATTATTCAAAGTGGCAGCAGATTTTTGGCGTTGCTGAATAAAAATATGAAGTTGTTATTTCACATTGTTTCGGAAAGTGCATTACTACGTCTCTACAAACATTTTGTTTTGCAATACAAAATGTAAACAAATATAATTCATTACTGAATTCAGCAATACCAGATTTTTTATAGATTTTCAGGTAGAATAAGCTTTTATACTTAGTGTCCTCCTGACTTGAAAGAGCAGGGGAAGCAGGGGAAGCAGGGGGAGCAGGGGACTGTCTAGCTAATTGTAACAACTCAAAAAACTGCCGACATAATTTTTCGTAAATGTTGATACGAGTCTTGAATCCTAACAGAAGAGACGATAAGACATATCTTCTTTTGAAAATTATGATTGCATTTACACCAAATGCAGGGAAAAGTCACCTACCTATGAGCCTAAAAATTACGCAATTGGTTAAGTATTCGTTAAACAACCGCTTTTCTTCTGATAGCCCCATAGTCCATGCGGAAATACCTTTATTAGCTGTCATATACCAAATAATTAGAGCAATCTTATAAATTTGGCTAAAGAAATTAAGAAAAATTATCTGTCAGGTTAAGTACCAACAATGCTGTATGATAATTAACACCAATAGCAGCTTGGCTTCTATAGATAAACTCTCAATTGTAACATAAGGTTATTGATTTTACACCGTCAATTATAGTAAAACTACTAGAAGCTAACTGCTATTCCTAGCCAAAATTTAGGTATATAAAGACTATTCCCCTCTCAGCTAATTTCCGAGTCAGAGTGAGGAATTTCCTCATATGTCTAAATATCTACTCAAATTAAAAAGGTTAAGGATTATGATGAGGATTACTAACAAATTAGCACTTGTAACTGCTTTTCTAGCGATATTTTCTGCTGTAGCTGTGAAACCAGCCAGTGCTATAGACGACGACTTATCAGGACAATTGATAGCACAGACTTTCAATAACGAATCATTTATAGAGGAGACATCAGAAAATCTTGAGACTGCTCGAAAAGTAGATGACGTTCCTCCCAAGGCACAAAATTCTGATGAGTCTTGGATACTGCCTGTCTTATGGGGATTAGGTGGTTATTTGATTGGGAGCCTTGTAGGAACAAATAAGACTTATACCAAGATGAATAAAGGTCGTTAATCGGCTATGCAAGTTAGGCAATAAATATCAGATAGGGTGCTTCTCCTCAAACAACTTGGCTAAAAAATAAGGTGTTCCTTTTCCTATAAAGATTCAAAGGTGGACAGAGTCATATTTGTCCACCTTTAATTAATGCATGAACGATAAACTATAGCAAATTTTTCTATTTTTCCTCCCCCTACCTTTGGGGTATTTCTTTTCCAAATAAGGTTAGATACATCAAACGATAAATATCTGTATTATCTACATTGTTGGGTAACTTCTCTGCATTCAATCCATGTGTTTTAGTTACAATCGAACCCGTAAAATCCTCAGAGCCTGCCCAGGCGATCGCAAAGGGGTAATTATTCCCCTGCTTGTCGGGAGCAGATACGAAAGGTGCGGTTGCCGTACCATCTTTACCATCCCAAGGTGCGCCGTTTCTTCCTGTTTCCGGTAAAGGTTGATCTAAAGGAAAATTTTTGGTGGTGCCTCCAATTACTTCTAATCCACCCGCATCGCTATCGGCAGCGGTAATTAATAAGGTATTGGAATTTTTATCGATAAATTGCATTGCCACACCAACCGCATCATCGGCTCGTTTGACTGCTTCTATACAGCCTTTAGCATTGTTGTAATTACAAAAATTGTCGCTTCCTTCTTCTTCTAAAACAATTAAAAAACCATTTGCATTTTGGGATACAACTTTTAAAGTTGCATCTAGCATTTGCGAAACTGTTGGGCTATCTGAATATAGCGGTAAGTTTTTCTCTTTTAAATCTTCTTCTGATTCATCGTTATAAGTATCTGTCGCGGCGAATATTCCCAAAACTTTTTTAGTATCTGCGGGTAAATTTAACAGTTCGTCGCGGGTATAAACTACCGTATAACCCTTTTTTTTAGCTTCTTCGATTAAATTTAATCCGTCTTCTCGCTGACTTTCCTCAGCTTTAGCGTATCTTCCGGCAGTACCTTTGGGTAGATAAAAAACTTCACCGCCACCCAAAATTACATCAACACCAGAATTTACTATTTGCTTGGTAATTTCTGCAAACTCCCGACGAGTTTTGGTTTTGGCAACAAATGCACCAGTTCCAGGTTCGGGTATTATACCAGAATTGATAATTGCTGTGGCAAAACCTGCAGCAACAGCTTCTTCCATAATTGTTTGCGGTTTACCGGAAGCTGCCACCAAGGGTTGTCCGTTTTCATCCAATCCAAAAGAATCGTTGTTGGCTTTAACTCCCGTCGCATGAATTACCGCACCTGCATTAGAAGTAGCGGTAAGTTGATTTTTCAAATGTCCTCGATAAATACCCAAGTTTGACATTTTGTCCCAATTAAGTTTACTATCTGGGCCATAATGCAGCATTCGTGCCGCACCCCAATGAGATGTGCTGGTACCATCTGGATGAATAAATATTACGTTTCCTTGATTTGTTGAATTTGCAGTGCCATCGCTCGATGTGGAGGTGTTACATCCAGCTAAAGCCACTACTGTCAATACTGTTAAAGCAATTATTTTTCTGTTAATTTGCAGCACGGTTATTTTAGAGACTCTATATATTGGCTTCTAAGTTAATTACGGCTTTTATGATGTTCAGCCTGCGCTAGTAATAGCAGTGTGTCGGAAATTTGTAAATGTACTTTTAGGAAGGTTTTTTAGATAATGTAATTTGAGCTACGATTAATTTCATATAGCTCAGTTTTATTACTGGTATTTTTGTTTGGCTAAATTAAAAAAAATCATAATCTAAAATAGATATATAGCAGTTTTCGGTTGAGTAGAATACAAAGAAGGACCTCACCCCGTCCGACCGACTCCCCTCTCCTTACTAAGGAGAGGGGAAGGGGTGAGATTCAGACTGTATTGCACCCAAGTGAAAACCGCTATATATGATAAATAATTAGGCTTTAAATTGTTTGAACACTGAAGAAGGCGATCGATGCGATTTGAATGTACGGATATTTTTGCAGATATTGACCCGAGATTACAACGACTCATGCAACGCCGTCGCCGGGGGCTATCTACCCCACCCACAGCTTCAACAGAGGTGGGAGAAGTTGCTGTGATTGCTAAAGTTAACGATGTTCAAGCATGGCGTTCGATGACTGAAGTTCGAGAAGGGACAGAAGTTGGAAGTACCGCCAATGGAGATATCATTGTTACTGCTAGAGTCCCCGTATCCCGGTTGCAGTCCGTGCGTACTTCTCCTTGTGTCGTCAGTTTGGAAGCGTCACAAAATTTACAGTTAACCACGGAAGACCTAACCCCCCAACCCCCTTCCCTAATAGGCAAGGGGGAGAATTGTGACAGTGAAACTACACAACAAAAAGGACAAAATGCTGTTGTAGGGATTATTGATGTGGGTTGCGATTTTGTTCATCAAAATTTTCGTCACCCGGATGGCTCTACCAGAATACTTGCTCTATGGGATCAAGACGGTTCTTCCGATCCCGATAGTCCTTTCGGTTACGGAAAAGTTTATCGCAGTGCAGAAATAAACCAAGCTCTAAAGTCAGAAAATCCTTATTCAGCTTTGGGTTATTACCCAGGAAAAATTGCTCACGGTACTCATGTTATGGATATCGCTGCGGGGAATGGAAACGGTACCGGAAATCCCGGTGTTTCTCCGGAAGCTGATATCGTTTTCGTCCACTTTTCTAACGGTGCTGTAGAAGCAGTTTTAGCTGATGGTGGCTCTGCTGTAGATAAGTCTTTGGGAGATACTACCGAGCTTGTGGAAGCGGTTGATTTCATTTTTGAAATTGCCGAACAACGCCCTTGTGTAGTAAATATTAGTTTAGCTTTACATGGTGGTCCCCATGATGGTACTGCTTTGGTGGAACAAAGTATAGATGCTTTGGTGGGTAATCAGCCGAATCGTGCAGTAGTTATTGCAGCAGGAAATTCATATTACAAAGGAATTCATAGCTCCGGTACAGTCGCCAACAATAGTTTTACCGATTTGTATTGGGATATTCCTAGGGGACATTGGCAGTATAAAGCAATGGAAATTTGGTATCCTGGGGCTGATAAATTTCTCTTGGAGATTTTTCCTCCCGATGGCGAAGCTTTGGTAAGTCTGCAATTAGGAGAAAATGGCGAAATTGTAGACGAAAATGATAACACCGTGATTTATCTATCTCATCGTTTTTGCGACCCCAACAACGGTGATAATATGATTGGTATTTTCATGGAATCCAAACTTCCTGGAGGAGTTTGGACTGTACGATTGCACGGAATTGAAGTTAGTAACGGCACTTTTCACGCTTGGATTGAACGTGAAGACGGCTCCCAAACTTGCTTTGTCCCCCCTCACGATAATACTCATACCGTTAGCTCTATCGGTTGCGGACACAATATTATTATGGTTGGTTCTTACGATCCTACCAAACCCGGTCAGCCTCTATCATATTTTTCCAGTTCTGGCCCTACTCGCGACGGACGTAAAAAACCAGATTTTATCGCTCCCGGACAAAATATATGGGCTGCATCTTCACTCACTCAAACTAAATCTTCTCGTAAATCCGGTACTAGTATGTCTGCACCAGTTATCACCGGAATCATCGCTTTGATGTTAAGCGAAGCCCGCGATCGCAACATTGAATTAGATATCAATCAAATTCGCAATATATTAATCCAAAGCGCCGAAAACAACCCTCCAGAAGATATTTTAAAAGAAGCTCGTTACGGTTACGGCCCAATAGATATAAATGCCGCTCTTTCAGCCGTTAGAACGATGTGATAGGATCTAATAATAGAATATGATATTGTTCGACCAAAAAAATAAAGTCTTAAACAAGGATTCTTACCTATGCTTTATGTAGCAGGTAGACCAGTACGTGTGAAAAAGAGCATGTTACATGGCTGTCATAAAAAAGAACATGGTTCTGAAATGGCGCAATCGCAACACGAAAATAGCGATAACATTTTTGGCGTAACCATAAAAGTAGCAGAACCCGGTTATATCCCCGCAGGTATTAAATTAAGAGGTCACATTTCTGATAATTTGATTACAGCAACTGTGACATCACAAGATATGAAAAATCTAGAAACCGATTCTAGAGTAGTTTCAATTAGTGCCCCTAGAAAACTGCATTCTGCTAAACACGATACAGTTGCTTGAGCATTTTCAACTAAAATTGGTTTGATTGGAATTGACAATTTGGTCTTTTTGTGCATGTATGACGATTGTAGCGTAAATTAACAAAAATTTTGAATAATTTATCTGTGATTTTGGTAAAAACCCGAAAAAAGGCGGCTATTAATTTAGTCGTCTTTTTTGTTTGTTTGTACTATAGCTAATTTCGGTTGATTCCGCTACATTTTTAACCTCACCCTGTCCGGAGGACATCCCTCTCCTTAGTAAGGAGAGGGAACGAGGGTGAGGTTCTGAATTAAAAAGGACTTTACATATCAAATACTTATTAAATCTCTCTTACAGAATATTGACTAAAAATACATTTACCTATATAAAAAAATCAAACATTATCAATAGTTAACTTTAATAAAAGGAAGTAACAAAAAATATTTTTCTAAATCAATTGATGAAAGTTTGTAGTATAATTTGACTAAATATTTTTAAGGTATAAGTATTTTAGTGCTGGTAAAGGCAAATCGGGATAATTGGTGCTAAATTGAAAAAACGATGAATTACAGTTGTGCTGAAAAGACAATTATAGAAATCTGTATAGACATCTGTTAAGAATTGACGGGAAATAAAGCAAATGGGTGGAGACATTGTCAAGAAACGTTTTTTCAAGACTTTAAGGAATAAGGCGGGAAAAACGTCTTACAACCTGTTTGAGGTAGCTAATAATTGCCGCGCTATTTTAACAGAATCCGTACCATTTTTAATTGCCTGTGCGGTTTTTTTAAGCGTTGTCAGTTTGCACAGTCCAACATTGCTATTTTGCTTGTTGTTGGGTAGTTTGATTGTTGTAATAATGCAGCAAGTTTCGTGGAAGTTTAATTTACCAAAGCGCCAGTTAATGGGATTGCAAATTTTAGCGATCGCGCTGCTTCTGAGTGTATTTTGGTTGGATTATTTTGCAGCACCAGCGCAAGCACAATTTTTCGGCAAGGCTGAAAATTTTTTCAAAAATACTTTAACTGAAGGCTCTAATGATTCGGGTACTAACAGCGCTGTAAGTTTAGTCTTTAATGTATTGCGAGCCCTTTATTTGCTGTATATTGCTATTGCTTTAATTGGTGTAGTAAATGCAGTTCGTAAGGATGAAGACTGGCAAAATATTGCTAGAACTCCTTTATTAGTAGTTGTCGCTGTCACAATTGCCGATGTGTTAACTGGGTTTATTATCGGCAGTTGAATCAGTTAACAGTTAACAGTGAACAGTGAACAGTTAACAGTTAACAGTGAACAGTGAACAGTGAACAGTGGACAGGGAACAGTGGAAAATTATTTATGAATAATCATGATAATCTTAAATTAAAAAAACAGGAAATGGCGAACAGTAAAGAATCACCAAGGATAATTAGTAACTAGTATTCATAACTGTTAACTGCTCACTGCTAACTGCTAACTGTTAACTGCTCACTGTTCACTGATTTAATTTCCGATAATAAAACCAGTTAATACATCAGCAACTATGA
>JBCBPQ010000136.1:0-18740 GCA_039820645.1 Cyanobacteria bacterium J06633_8
GAGATGGGAAGCTTTGAAGGAGAAACATAATTTGTGAAGGTTCTACTTGACACTAATATCATTGTAGATATTGCCCTTGAAAGACAGCCCTTTTTTAATAATAGTGAGACTGTTTTATCACTTGCCGAACAAAAACAAATTGAAGGTTACATATGTGCTTCTTCTTTTGGCGACCTTTTCTACATTATTCGTAGAGAAAAAGGTAAAGATTTAACTCTTGAATTCTTAAGGGAAATAGCGACTTTCTGTCAAGTCGCTACAGTAAATCAAGCTGTTATTTCAATGGCACTTGCGACCAATTTTAAAGATTTTGAAGATGCAATTTTGTACGGTGCAGCGGTACTCAACAATTTAGATGCTATTGTTACTCGTAATAAAAAAGATTTCCCGGTCACGACTCCGCGAATTTTAACCCCGGAAGAATTAATTCAAGAGTTATCAAATTCTCCATAAGTATATGGTTATTACATATCCGCCAAATATCGCCAATAGCCCATGATAGTATTTGACGATATTTGGCGGGGTTAGTTATGAATAAGAAACAGGCAGCAGAATTTCTGGGGGTTAGCGTCCGCGCTTTGGAGCGCTACGTGCAGCAAGGTAAGTTAACTGTCAGGTATGAAAAAGGTAAAACCAGACCTACTGCTAATTTTGACCAAAGGGAGTTGGAAGCTTTTAAGGAAGAGTTAAATCAACCCACCATTAAGCCAGCGGTAGAATCTCGCCAAATCACGACAGAAGTTTATGAGGAAACGGATATCATGCCTGTAAGCATGGCGGAGTTTGGCGAGTTTACCGTAGTAGATAGGTTAGCGGGTATGGTTGAAATGTTAATTACTCGTGGGGATAAAAAGCCAACTGTACCAATTGAATCTAAGATTTTGCTTACGTTGGATGAAGCGCAAGCGATGACCGGGCTTTCTAAAAGCTATCTGCGAGAAGCGATTGGGCAAGGTAGTTTAAACGCAAAGCAGATTGGGAAGAGTTGGCGGGTGAAGCGTAGCAACCTTGATGATTTTATTGAGGATTTATTTTAGAGATACAGATGATTTTTCTACGAAGCCCCCTCACTTTGTAGCAAATCACTGTGCTGAATAACGCAACTACGAAAACTACAAAAAATCAATCACATCACACGGACACCTAAAATCTCTGTGATGTATTTTTGTGTACTAAATATGGTGATGTATTGTACTGAGGCTATCACCCTCGTAGTTTCTGTGTTACATTTTTACCTTACTTTTGGCTTAATTGTATCATTAGCTCAAATAACCTTGTACAAATTTTTGACATAGCATACCAGGTACGTTAAATTATATTTGTACTCGATAACCCAAACCATTAACTATGACTACCACAACTGCGACCGCTCAACAATCCCTAGATGAATTAGCTCAAGAATTAAAAATCAATCTACGAAACACAATACGCAACGCTAAAAGTAAAAAAATGTGCCATGAATTTGCTAATGCTTTCATGGAGCAATTAGCAAAAGGGGGATATAGTAAATCTAAAATTCGGGCTACAATTCCTAAAGCTATCAAAGAGCTAAAAGAAACTATCGATATTAAGGGAGTTAAAAAATTAATTATCTCGAATACCAGTACTTATAAAGACGCTAACACTGGAGAGATTAAGGAAAAAGAATATATTCAACACTACGCTTATACCGCTCTATACAATCGCTTAAATGAGTATGGCTTGGTTCGCAGTAACGCACCAGGGCATTTTACGTTAGCTGAATTAACTGGCGAACCTCAAACTGAACCTGCTACAGAAAATCAAACTGAATCTACAACAGAGACTAAATCCGAGCCACAAACTGAACCTGTAAAGCCTGCAAAAACAGTACAGAAAAAATCTGATTTAGAAGCTAAAGTAGGCGACCAAACCGCGCTCGATGCTACTAAATATTTAGATTTAGCAACCAAGTATTTACGCTCTGAAAATTGGCTAGAAAATATAATCGGTGTAGAAATGGCTGTACCACGCCGTCACGTTGAAATTGGTCTATCTGTTGATTTTTATGCGGATGATACTTACAGTTTGGTAATCAGCACCCCAGCTAAAAAGAAGGATGAAAAAAATACCTTCTACCTAATCCCATGCCTTGTAAATTCAAATTTAATTTGTGAAGCTGTAGAGCGTATCCGTAAAAATAAACCCGAATTATTGAGTGATGTATTACTGGCGTTAGGTAAAGATAAAACCGCTAAAGCAGCGTTTAACAACAGTGAACGCAAACGAGTAGAAAGTATTTACAACGATACTATTCGTTCTCTTTTACCAACTGATGCAGCAATTCACGGACGCGATAACCAGCACCAATTAAAGAACATTGGAACGTGCATTTTGAAGCAAATAAAATTTGATGAATTAGGAGGATTTGTAGGTAATCAGGAAATAGTAAATAATTGGATATCCCAAGCTGTAGCGCATACTTATCAAGCTACTACTGATAAATACATTAATTGGAAAATAACTAATATCCCTAATGAATTACAAATAATTGCTACTAAAGAATATGGGCAAGTATCTCCTGAATATGTAGGTGTAGAAGTCGATGAAAATATTGAATCCAACGGAGTTGATGAGATGACCGTATTATTTCAAAAATTACTAGAACTTTCTCAAAATGACGAGGGTAAGCTGAAAGCTGTTGAGGGAGTTTTTATGAATGATAGTGGAGAAATTAAGAATATAAATGAAGTAGCGCAAAGTTTAAATGTTATTTTCCAATTTGTAGCCGATACTAAATCTAAGCAAACAAAATTACATAAAGCGCTAGGTATAAAGTCTGCAAAGAATATAAACGAGCAACGTATAGAAGCTCTTGTAGACGCGCTAATTATTCACAATGAAACTGCTGAAGATACTTTAAAAGTACATATATCTCAATCTACGGTTAGAGGGTTTTTTGGAGCATTCCAGGGTGATGATGAAAGTCCATTAACTGTGAATTTTCATCTGGTCAAAAGACTATTTGAGGAAACTGAACTAAGTAAAAAAGTTGATGACCACAACGCCTATAAAGGTCTAGAAAGTAGTCAAAACCTCAAATGGCGCAAGTCTAAAGATGAAATAATTGCTAGATTACAAGAGATACTGCAAGATAAGTTTCCCGATGTCATCTAGCCCTATTGATAACCATGCGGCTACTGTTGCTCAGATGGTAGCCGACGGTCACACGCTAAAAGAAATAATTAAGAAGCTACGCGAGTTGGGTTGTAAGGTCACACTGAAAGCTTTACAAAAATACTTGGATGAACAAGGATTAAAGATTCAAAATGCTCCAATAGTTCCCGAAGTTATGTTTGTAAGAGGTTCAAAAGATTCAAATTCTAATTCAAGTAAGGAACCGGATGTAGAACGGTTTAACTCGCGTAGCTTTAATTTTGACAATGCTGATTTATCTGATGATTTTGACGCTGTAGCTCTGGCTGAATTCCTCCAAAAAGCCCATTATTTTCTATATAAGCGACAGCTTGAAATTGTTGCTAATGAACAAGAAGCATACTATCTGGGATACTCCGACAGTCAACCTATACACTCATTACGGAAGTTACAAATACTTGCGGATCTATTTTATAAAATTGCTCCCGTACACATAATTTCTAATCAGCGCGAAGCGATAAAAGTAATTCAACGAATGGGATACACAATTTCTGTTGATGGAGAAAATATAAATGTTGATAATACCACCGACCCCAGCACAGATTAAAAAGTATGGGAAGAAAGGTAATAATTTAAAACCTATACCGCCAAACTGGGAAAATTTTGTACCTTTAACCGTCATTAGAAGTGGTGGTGAAATGAAAAATTTTCAGGCTTATCAATATCAAAAAATTATAGTTAGATTAGCTAATCAGTACTCTAATCTATTAATTTTAAAAGGCAGACAATTAGGTGTAACTCAAGTTATTGTGAGTAAATTTTTGCACGATGCTTGCTTGAATCCTGCTGCAAGTTCTATTTGTTTTATGAGAAATAGTGAAGATGCTTCTGCTGTTTCTAGAAGGGCTAGACAAATGCTTAATTCTATACCCGAATATGCCCAAAGTGATAATGATAATGTTGGCTATTTAAAAGTAAGAAATGGAGGTGATATCTACTTTAAAAATTCTGGTAAAGAAGGTAGTAGAAGCTTAGATTCTGCCACAGGATTTTTGTTTGATGAGAGCGCGTTTGTTGAGAATATTCAACAGATTTACGCTGCATCATCCCCTAGTGGTGCTTTGTCTAAAGGTAATAATAAAAAATTTATTGTTTCTACCCCATCCGCCAAAAGTGGCTGGTTTTGGGACAGATGCAATCAGGATAATGGAGATATTAATATTGAACAATTAGCAATTGAAGTGTCTGAAGGTAAAAAATATAAAGAAATACCGGGTGTTTTTTGGTTTGTTGATAAAGCTGGTTGGTGTAAATTAATTCTGCATTATTTGGCGCATCCAATTTACAGTAAAAGTGAGAATTATTTAGAAGAAAGATTACTTGAGGATGGAACTGATGAAGAAACCGTACAGCGCGAATATAATTTACGTTTTGTAGACTCTGCTGTTGCTGTTTTCTCAAGTGATTTAGTCCGTAAAAATGCAGTCGGTGAAAAAGAAAATTACTATGATGAAGATGCTGATTATTACTTAGGACTTGATACTGCAACAACAGGAAATGATTACACCGTTTTGTCAATACTTAAACTTAAAGATAACACCTATTCTCTAGTTAATCTTTACCGCAAAAGACAGCAAACAAGCGAATATCATATTTATCAAATATGTGAATATATTGCTAATTTTAAACCTAAAAAAGTAGGAATTGAAGTTACAGGTGGTGTCGGTGTAATTTATCAAGAGCAACTTACTAGAGAATTTCCTAATATTCGATTTGAATCTATACGAACAACACAGGATTCTAAAAGCGCAATGGTTTCAAATATGCTTTTATGCCTTGAAAAATCCGCTTTAATCTATCCACCAAATAGCCCTTTAGTTAATGAAATGCTTTCATTTAGAAGGGATGGTAAAAAGCTTGAAGCCGCACCCGGTAAGCATGATGATTGTGTAATGTCTGTTGCGTTTGCGCTGTTTGTAAGTCCGTTCAATCGCAAAAATTCAACTATTGATTTCAGCAAAATAAAAATTAGGGAGAATTGAAAATGGCAAGAATTATCGAGCGTGGTGGTATGAGTTCCAGACCGCCAAAAGAAAATAGACCAATACCATCAATTACTCAAACTATGTTACTGGGAATTGATGTTTTACCCTCTGGATGCGCTTTTTCTATCGGAGGAATAAGTAAATCTAAAGCATTAACAATAACTAAATTATGGGAATCATCTGCTGTAAGTTTAAAAAATTTAAGGTCAGAAATAGTATCTTTTTTAAAAAATGATTATTGCGAAGAAATACAACGATGGTTTGTAAATATAAATGAGGATACCGAAGAATTTAAGCTTGCAACTAAACAGGGATTTACGCTAGAAGATATGAAACTATATGGACAGCATACAATCCGTATTTACACCTTATATACAAATCCATTGCTAGATAATCTAGTGAATGATTTAAAACAAGATATAAAGAATATACGGGAAACAGTAGATAAACAGTTTGTAAGAAATTCGACAATAAATATTAATTACAAATATGTAATTGACAAACAAAAAATTACAGCGCTTGAAAATGAAAATGGACTTATTTGCTTATTATCTTGCATCAATGATAATGATTTTGAATTGCGAAATAACAGCGATTTAACAACAATTCAAACGCATCTAAAAGAAGTGGATCTAGATGCTCCTATAGTTTTCCCAACGAAAAACCCATTGGTCAATAGCTTAGTTTATTCTATAGGTGAAAAATATTACCGTATGAAGTGCGGGAAAGATTTTTCTACCTACGATATTGCCAACGTAAACCGAGCAATTCAAATGTTCGTAGATAGCGGTGTGAGACTTCGGTAGTCTACATCACTTGTAATTTTAAATACAAATAAGTATAATTTACAGCAAATTATACTTATTTGTGACTATGGCATTTTTTACAGATATGCTTCCTGAAAATACTAGAAAGATGGTAGAGGAAAGCTGTATTGGTTATCTTTCTAGAAGATTTTATGGAGATAAAAAGGAAAAATTAAGCCTATTTTGAATAATCCACAGCATGAATTACATGAAATATTAATCGATAAATTTAAACAAATCAACGAACTTGAAATTGAAATACAGGAAATGGTAAAAGATGAATAAAATTATTAAAATTAATCGTGACTACCATAGAATTATCGAATTAAACCAGGATTATATCAGTGCTATATATACTGTCGGTATATTGCATTTTGAAAAAAATATTTTTGGTAATAATCGGATTAATTCAATCTCTAAAAAAAGAAAAGATTTTTGTAAACCTTATGGTTCTCTACTAACTGCTATTTTTAGACTGTGTGAAAGATGCCACACATTCCAAGATTTTTATCAACCTGTTCCATTTTCTAATGCTTTAAAATGGTTTAATGAATGTCTATTTGAACTCATAGAAATAGACTACTTAGAATCTCTAAACAATAATCCTACTAATCATCCTAAATCTGATAATCATTGGAAAGATAAGTTGCAAAAACTAAAAGATACTGATGCTGTTTTTTCTGATATACCAACTCAAATAATTAGCCATAATCCATTCTCAGAATATAATGCTCCTGCGCTAACGCTTTTAATAGAACAAGGTTTGTTTATGGCTGGGAATAATACTAAATTTAAAAAAGAATACTGGAATCCTTTAGTGGATGCGATACGAGAAATTATTAGTCTATCCAAAAAGAAAAATACTATAACTCTTTCTATAGAAACTGATTCAGCAACAATATCCGCTTCTAGACATGGTGGTAGAAGAAAGAAAGCAAAAATACCCGCTAATATTAAATCTATCGAAAAATTATTCTTTAACTCATCTAAGTAAATCGCTGAAAATAATGTATTAAAAAGACTATGTGCTATAGAGCGCTTATACAGTAAGGACTGTAGACTTTTTGAATTAAAATTTCATTCCTTCCAAGATTCCCTATAGTGGATTTATCCGAATTTTGGAGGGAATATTTTATGTCAATTATTACTGAGTGTCCCAACTGCGGAAGTACCGATCTAAACCCCTCTCTAACCCCATCTACTAGCCCTCATTTTGCGCGGCTAGACTGTAACACTTGCGGACGTTACATCAAATGGTTGAGTAGAAAGCAATTCATTGAACTAGAAGAAGCAAAAATTAACCCCATTGAAACAATGGGGTCAAAAGTTGTGGGTGATGTTGTTGGGTCTGTTTAAGCGGCTTTAACCGAATTAAATACCGCTTTTTCTAAAGTAGCGAGTCTAGTCAATACATTATCCATAGCTGGTTTCTCTAAATCTTCTCCTATTGCCGCTAACAAAGCGTTTAAGCAGAATTCACTCTGAGTCATACCTAATTTATCTGCATAGTTTTTAATTTTTTCCCGATCACTCTCACTTACACGAATATGCAACATGGAGTCTTTTTTAGTAGACATAGCAGTTTTCATAAAAGTATCTCAATTTGTAACTCTATTTTATCTAATAATTCCTGTAACGCAAAACGAGATACAATTGTGCCACTTTAATAAACTGTCCATTATCTCTCAATTGTCACTCAGTATGAGATACATTAATAAATGTGAGCGGCAAATAACTGACTTGTTACCCCACATCATTTAATCACAAATTCGGAGAAAAATAGTAATGTCTAAATTTACAGCAGTAAAAACCACTGAATCTAAGCAAGTAAAGACAAGTAACACTTTATTAACTGATGTTGAACAAATACCAGCAATCGACCAAGACGGGAGAATCAACGGTGTTATTTCTGCAATTGACCGCGTAAAAGATAAAAACCGTGAAACTGGCAAAGAAACTAAGAAGTTCAAATTCACCATCCAAGTACTTGATGAAGATGGTGAAGAAATGAAAGTTTACTTGCGTACTAATTGCCGTATCACTGGTAAAAAATTCAAGTACAAAGACGATTCAATGAAATACTCAAAGCTTGTCCGATTTTTACAAGCTTTGGAAGTTGTACCAGAAAAAATCAACGAAGAAGATTCTTTCCAGTTTGACCTAACCCAACTTATTGACGAACCTATAAGCTTTAAACTCTATGAGGAAAACGGTTTCTGGACTCCTGATGAAGACAGCTTTAGTTTCGTTGATGAAGATGAGGAAGATTCGGGAGAAGAATAAAAATCTCCCACTGCGGAGTGAGAGATTTTACTGATTAATTATGTGTAACGGGGTGTTGGTAGCACCCCTAAGCACTTTCTGGAATTTGTATATTGCCATACATACAAGTAGAAAAATGCCTAAGAAAATTTTAAAGGCTACTCTTGTTAGCGACCATAGTAGTAGCACTAAAAATCATAGTAACCCACTGCTAACAGATACTGAAAATTGTATTTTTAAACCTACTCAAAGTATATCGAAATTTCGGGATAACCGAAATACTAATGATAGAGCAGAATTTACAGCAGAACAATTAAATAAATTCTCCCACTTCAGCCAAGATTTAAAAGCTGAAGGTTTTGTGGTTTCTGCAAACACCGCAGGTAGAGTTTTTAAATCAGATACTAGCAACTGCTCAATTGCCCGCCTAATGGTTCCACGACGCAACCCCAAGGGAAAGGGCTACCAAAAATATATACAAACCGCTGGTACTGGTGAGCGGTTTTTTAAGCAATTCATAGCCGACCCCAGCAGTAATGAAATAATTCTAGTAGAAGGCGTATTTGATGGGTTAGCCTGCTATGCCTGTGGTGTTAATGCAATTGCTTATTCTGGAGTGCTGGGAGCGTTTGAAGGTCGTAGCATTCATAAAGATTTACAAACACTGCTTACAGCTTACGACCGAGTAATTATCGGTTATGATATCGATCTAAAAGTAGAACAGCAATTATTTGTCGAACATCATATTTTACAACTATGCCGTGAGTTAGAAAAACTTGATAAAGAAACTTACATCATAAATGTGTGGGAGCGTGGGTTAGGAAAAGACTTTAGCGCCATTTTAGCCAATAGGGGTAAAGATACTTTACAAAAAATTATTAGTAGCTATTCCCCACGGAATAACTGGATTGGATTAAGTGCTAGCGCTGCTTATACAGCTACAGTTACAGAAAATACTCAATACATTACCAAAGGTAAATTACTAGAACTAAGCAGTATTTATAAATTCTTATTTGCTAATGCCCCAATGGGGGCGGGTAAAACTTTATCAATAGCTGATATTCTTAGCGCTAATGATGATAAAGGCTCGCTAATAATTTCGCCATTAAGAGTATTAGGAAGACAAATTTGTAAGGATTTAAAAACTAGTGGGTTAAACATTGATTATCGCGATGATATTAGCGCTACCGCCAATTGGGTAAGGATTGTTTGCTGTCTTGAAAGCATTTCTACCACAGGTAAATTGAAAATTAACCCAGATGGTAGCCAAATGATTGGTAAGATTTTAGTTATCGATGAAGTAGCGCAAGTAATCGAAAATTTACTTGAAGGTGGAACAATTTCTAGAACTCGTAAAGAAGTAGTGGAATTATTCACCGCTTTGATTAGAAGTGCCGAAAGATGTATATTTTTATCGGCTGATTTAACCGATTATCATTGTGAATTGCTATTAAAAATTATCGGGGAAGTAGACGAAAAAGATATTTGTAAATACCAAAATACTTACAAACGAAATCAATTTAAGGGTTACAACTTAGGTGATGTAACAACAGCGATTAATTTTACTCTAGAATTACTTGCTAAAGGCAAAAAAGTATTTTTAGGTATTGATTCCCAAAAAACCACAAGTACTTACGGTACGGGTAATTTAGCCGAACTATTTAGTAAAGGGGGCGATTTATACGGACTACGGAATATTCCCCGTAACCTAATACTAATTATTGATTCTAAAACAACAACTACTAAAGGTCATGATGCTTATCTTATTGTTGTAGAAGGGCAAAAGCATTTACTTAATAAATACCTATTAATAATTGTTTCTCCTAGCGTTGAATCGGGGTTTAATTTAAAACCAGATGAATACAGCCCAGATGCAATGGTTTTGATTCATATGGGTTGTTCCGCTCCTAATGGAATAGTACAGTTATCTATGAGAGTGCGTGATTTATTAGTACCTCGTTACTTTGGGTGGGGTGGATATGTTGCAGGTAATTTAAAAGCAGGTGGAGGACTTTGCAAAGGACAAATTAAACAATTTATAAGCAATCAAATTAAAGAAATTGAAGAAGCTACAAACGCTAAATATAAAAATGCATTGTTAGCTGATAATACTAAAAATACACTTGATTTATCTTTAAATTTAGATGTTGAAGACTTAAATTTAACTGATGAATACTACGCTCTACAAGCAATAAAAAATATTCAAATGCTAAATCGTGTTGACTACGTATTTAGTAAATTACGTTCTCAAGGTGCAATAATTGAAAACTTTGAATATACAAAGGGAGGAAGCATAAGACCTGAATTACAAGAAATTAAAGAAAGAAGAATACAAGAAGAAGCCGAACGAGAATTTATTGCACCAAATTTAGATGATAAGCAAGTAGATTCTTTAAAAGAACAAACCGCTTTAACAGTAGAACAGCAAGACTCTATCAGCAAATACTACAGCCAGAAAACTTATAAATTTGATGATGTAACGGTAGAAGAATTAATTGATAAAAAGAATGGTTTGCTACCTGCTGAAGAGTTGCTATTTTGGCTAACTGAAGGTCGTAACTTTGCTGAATTTCAAGAACAAGAGCGTATTTTAAGATTGCAGGGAATTCCAATTTATAACAGTACTAAACTACTTGAAGATGCCGACGGAACTAAAATATACAAGCAAGATGTAGTACAAGGTTCGTTTATCCATAAAGTAACTTTGTTGGAAGAATTAGGAATTCACGACGCTTTAAATTTTGCGCTAAAACATGGAGTAGCTGATTTATTTTTAGAAGGAACAGAAGCACAAAAATTTAAGCCCGAACCAATTATTAACTTTTTAAACGCACTAAGACTTAAGGCGAATAAATGGTGTAATACTTTTGGCTGGCAAATTAACGATACTCGCACCAAACCTACAACATTGTTTAGGAATGTTTTAAATGAAATTGGTTATGAGTTTACAAATAAAGTTAAAGTTCGCACCAGAGCAAAAGGTATTACTAAACAAGTAAAACTTTTTCAAAACATTAAACCTACTAGAAGTATTGGGTCTAGAAACAAACGATTTGCGGCTTACACAAAGTACGTTACTGAAAAATTTGAAGCATTCAAGCAATCCCAACTATTTGTAAATATAGGACGTACTTTAATTGCGGATACAAATTATTGCGGACTAGTTGACAATTACGGGATTAATGCCGTTTTAGAAGCATCAAGACGATTACCACGGGCTGACTACGGGTTATCAAAACACTCACAAGTGTTAATGCAGCAATATGGCTTTGATGCGAATATTGATATACCCATTGAAATTGTCACACCTGAAAACGTTGATAAATTTACTCAAATTATTAACAACTGGATAACTAGTAAAACTGAAATTGGTTTTGATTCAGAAACTTATCAAGGCGAAATACATAAAGCACACTGCTTTATCAAGAATGATAAATGGTACTGGCATAACCCACAAACTAACAAAAAGCAACAAATTAAACCTGGACTTGACCAAAACAACAACCAAGTTAGACTTATTCAATTTAGCGATGGGGATACAACTTTTGTAGTAGATTTAGGTAGGAATGATGCACCCGCAATACCTTTATGGTTTAAAAATGCTTGGGTAGCCATCGACAAACTAACCCGACAAAATACTATTGTTGGGCATAACTTAAAGTTTGATACTAGTAGCATTAAAAAATATGGGTTAACGATTAAAAAGCCTTACTGTACAATGCTTGCTACTAAGCTACTCCACGGAGATTGTGGTGCAGGTAAAGTAATGCAGGGTGGTTATGGGTTAAAATCCTGTGTATTTAATTTGCTAGGGTTGCCAGTTGATAAATCCGAGCAAATGAGTAATTGGGGTGCTGAAACTTTAACCGACTCACAAATTATTTATGCTGCCAAGGATGCGGTTTTAACTTTAATTCTTAAAAAGCGATTAGAGTTAATCTTTAACAATCCTAAAAAATGGGGGTTTGCTGAGTTTGAAAATGAACAAGGTAAACACGCTAATCTACAGTTATTAGGAGTTGAAAACCGCAATATCTACCACACTACCGAGATGCAGTGGCGCGGTGTCCCCTGCGATATTAAAGCTTTACGTGAGTGTATCACCAAACTTGAAAAAGTTCGCGCTGATGTAGAACAAGATTGGAAAGCTTTACAGATGCCTTGTGAACCTACACAAGCAAAAGCAATTGTTACCGAATTGAACAAGCGTTATGTAGACAAACAGCATCCATTTGAACCACAAGAAATAGCCGAATCTTTGGGAATTAATTTAGATAATCCCGACTTAGAACTACCAGAAATAACTGAAAACTTTACCAGCACTTCTAAAGATGTAATTAATGATAATCCAAACGTTCCAGAGTTATTAGTTTTAAAAGCTTGGAGGAGTTTTAATGCAGCCATTACACAGTTAAGTAAAGTACTTTTATCAGTTGAAATTCACGGTAGCTGTAAAACTGAATACGGTGTATTAAGCGGTACTGGTAGAATGAGTTGTGGTAATCAATATGGTTTAGGGACTCCCAACTTACAAGCATTTATTAAAAATGCCAAAGGTAAATTTTACGGATTTATTAAAGATGCTAAATCTACTCCGTTAAAATTCTGGGATAAACCAAGTATTGAAGAAACTATTCCTATTCGTGGGTTATTCAAACTAACAGATAAAACTAAGGCATTCTTTACCGAAGACGCAAACGCTTCTCACTCTAGATTAGCCGTTGGTTTTGGTAAATGTGATTTTGGTAAATCAGTACTTGAAGATGAAAACATGGACGCGCATTCAATGTTTTCCATGATGGCGCTGCAAGCGCTACTCGCTGAAGATAATACTTGCTTAGATGCCTTCCCAGAAATACGAGATTATGTGAAAGATTTACCAGAATCAGAAATACGCACCGCTAAAGTGGCTAAAGCATTTAAAACATTAGATGCCGAAAAAGCTGGTAAACGCTTTAGAGACGCAGCTAAAACACTTTTCTACTCAGTTCTAAACGGAGCGCAAGCGGACAAAATGCGTAAAGTTCTATCAGGCACTATTGGACAAGCTGTTAGCGTAAGTGCTGGGGAAGCAATGTTTGCTAAATTCTGGGGACTATACCAAGGGATAGGAGATTACATTAAAAAAATACTTGCTGAAGCTGAAGATAATGAGCTTAATTTTGGTGGTTTAGCTTTTAATATGACCACATTACCAGATGGGGTTAAACTTCTGTATGCTCGCAAAAATGGGGATTTAGCCACAACTAACTTAATTGCTTGCCAGTGGTCACGATCTGAAGCTACCGCGCTTAAAAAAGTTATGGCTAGTGTTGAAGAAATGCCCGAAGAATGGGGAGCAACGTTGATCAACATGGTGCATGATGAAATCGGAGTAACTTGTGATTCTAAGTACTGGCAACAGGCTTACAGTTTTACTTCTGATAGTTTTGCTAAAGAATACGATGCCTACCTAAAAGAGTTTGTACCAAGTGACCAACCTACTGAACTAAAACTACACGAAAAATTATTTGAAGAAGTTCAACCGCATCCAGATACTAATAAAAATACAGTAAAAGTGGGGGATTCCATAAGACATTACATTTTTGACAAAAATAAAAATAAAGTCAAAACAGATGAGCAACGAGTTGTAACTAGTATGAAATTTGGTAAGTTCTGGAGTTCCCCTGATAAACCTTATATTCCTACCAGTTGGGCTGATAAATAATTCAAACGCAAAAAATAAAATAACTCAAAACCGGACAATTATATCCGGTTCAAAATTAATCAAGTATTCTAATCAATCTAAGAGGAATTATTCTATTCCCCCATTGGTCTTTAAATTCCTCTTTAGGTGATAGCCTGCATTCAAAATTATGTGGGTTATCCCGTTTTATCCGCTTACCCTGTTCATAATCCGTCAAAATTGAGAAAACATATGCATTATCTAAAACCCCTTGTAGTTGCCACTCTTGAGGAGCATCTTGAGCAATCATATATTGCCCAATTGAAATCATAATAGGCTTAGTTTCATCAAAGCCAAAATTTAAAAGATGCTCTCCATAGTCAGGCAACAAATTATCTGGTTTTGGCAAATTATTACTATTAATAGGAGGTAGCTTAACAAACTTAGAAAGCTTTTGCCCTTTCATCTCTCTTAATAAACTAGCTTTTTTATTAGATTTACCCATGAATCTTACATAATAAAAGGTCTTTTCTAATGATAATGTGGAAAAATACTTACTTAGCCCACAACCTTCATCGAAACATTCAAACGAAATTTGTGGCTCATCAAGAAAAATTGATGTTTAAACAGAACCTACAAATGTAGCGATGTTCACAAAATTAACACCACTCTTTAATCTTAGTTAAGAACGGTGCCAGTACATTTATTTGCTTAATGAACCACGTCAAACATCGCCACACCCCATGATATTATTTGACGATGTTTGACGGGGTTTCTCATGAATAAGAAGCAGGCAGCAGAATATTTAGGGGTTAGCGTCCGCGCAATTGAACGTTACACCCAACAAGGTCGGTTAACCGTTCGCTACGAAAAAGGTAGAACCCGACCCACTGCAAACTATAACCAAGCCGAGTTACAAGCTTTCAAACAAGAATTAAACCAACCCACAATCAAACCAGCCATAGAATCTCCCAAAATCCCGACAGACGTTTATGATGAAACGGATATTGTATCCGTAAACGTGGCGGAGTTTGGCGAGAGTACCGTAGTAGATAGGTTAGCGGGCATGGTTGAAATGCTAATTGTCCGTGGGGATAAAAAGCCTACAGTGCCGATTGAGGCAAAAATACTACTTAACTTAAATGAAGCACAGCAACTTACAGGACTTTCCAAGGGTTTTTTACGGGATGCGATTAATAAAGGGAATTTAAAAGCAAAACAAATTGGGAAAAGTTGTTGGGTTAAGCGTAAAAACTTAAATGAATTTGTTAATGATTTGTTTTAAATACAAGAATTAATTACTAAATACTAATAACTATTTAAAATTTAAATACTCTTGCTAAGCCGATAAATTTTTAATATTTTTATTTTAAAGTCAATTTAAATAAATTTTAAACAAAAAAATATCTTTATATATAAGTTGTTTCTAATTGTATATGGAACACTTCTATTTTCAATAAATAAATGTCAACATATTTACTATATACAGATGAAGATAATTGATTTATCTCATACTTAAAACTACAAAAACTAAGCTACATAGTTTCAGGCAATAAAAACGTAACTAGTAATGCACAAAGGTGAACAATAATGAATTCAGATAATAGTTTTAACCTAACCGTATCAAACTATAAATTTGAAAATATAGAAGATTTAGAATTATTAGTCACTAATAATGTTCTAGAAATAAATGACCCTTTAAGTCCAAACGAAAATGAAAAATATCAAATTAGTAACATTACACGCATAGAAAAACTGGAGATAGAAACGAAAAATATTTTATCAAAGGCAGGTATTATATTTTACGGATTTTTATCATTAGTACTCCTTTTTTCAGTCACATGGTTCTTTTCCTTAGTAACTTCTTTTTTGGTATATCAAGCTATAAGATATAAAAAAGAAAGAATATATATTCTTCATTTTACTACTAATGCTGCAACAACATTTATTATAAAAAGTAAAAATAAATATGAGATTGAAGAACTTCATTTAAAAATAACTGAAGCAATGAATAACGAAAAGATAAAAATAGAATATCAAGTCAGGGTAAATAAAAGTAATATATTTAGAGGTACAGTAAATCAAACAATTAATGGCGGTATAGGAATAGGAGACAACTTCGGAAGTTACTTCAATACTTAGGTTGAAAAAATAAAATTTACAAGAGGTAAAAATGGAATTAGAGTTTAATTACATCACATTTATTGGTACAGTATTATTTACTTCATTTGTAATGCTAGCTATGTTTTCAAGTAGTTATGCCTTAATGAAATTAATAACATTAAACCGTAGAGTATTTATGGAAATATATATTCCATTTATTGTAATTAGTTTTATGCTTGAAACAGTAGATGCATTTTCTATAGTCCCTGACTTTATTAAATCTATCTGCACACCTATAGCTTTATACACACTTATACCAATAATATTTGAAATCAGTATTATCTTGTTTGAAGGAGGAGTCCAAATTGTTTATAGTGTATCAAAAGGTATTATAAACACCATCTACAATTTTCTTGTAAATACAACCATATTTTTATTTCCTAATATAAATAAAACAAAAAATACAGATGAATGGTTAGAAATTTTTTACTCTTACTTATTACCTTATAGTTATAGACTAAATAAAGCTAATAAAGTAAGTATTTATTTAAATAAATTGCTAAGTTATTTAAGTAGGTCAGTGTTGAAAATTATAACTAGGATGAGTGAGTAATGAGTGGGAACAAGGTTTTGGAGCCAATTTACATTCTGTAATATAGTTGGGTTTATTTCTGCCTACTTACTTAATTGACAAAAAATAAATTAAGCCCAATAAGCATACACTAAGTAATAAAACAATGAATGAAGAAAAATCTTCACAATCGGGAAATCAATTTTATGGAAATGTAAATCAAGAAATTAATGGAGGGTTTGGAATTGGTGACAATTACGGGCCTATAAATAACAAAATTCCAGACAAAGAAACGCATGAGGAAATAGCGAAAGTTGACAACTCAGAAGTCACAACTATTTTAATCATGGCATCCAATCCCAAAAACACTTCAAAATTACGATTGGATGAAGAAGTACGAGAAATAGATGCTGGATTACAACGAGCCAGAAAAAGGGAATTATTCGACCTAAAACAGCGCTGGGCTGTAAGGGTTTTGGACGTTCAACAAGCTCTATTAGATTTTAAGCCTCAAATCGTTCATTTTAGCGGACACGGTTCGGGTATTGACGGTTTAGCCTTAGAAGATGAAAACGGAAATTTAAAGTTAGTAGATACACAAGCACTAGCTAAACTGTTCGAGTTATTTTCTGAAACAATTAAGTGTGTTGTTTTCAATGCTTGTTATTCAGATGTTCAAGCAAGCGCTATAGCCAAACATATTCCCTATGTAATTGGAATGAATCAAGCAATTGGCGATAAAGCTGCAATTAGGTTTGCAACAGGCTTTTATAGTGCCCTTGGATCTGGAGAATCTATTGAATTTGCTTATAAGCTTGGATGCAATACTATTCAAATAGATGGAATTCCAGAACATTTAACTCCTGTACTAAAAAAGAAATCTCAATAAAATAGATAATTCCAAAAAAGAAGATAGCCCCATGTCGATAACGAGTGTGGGGTTTTGTGCTGTGTACGCTGCAATCACCAGCACCCTTAAATTGATAAGACCGCGCCAAAAAAATAGTTAAGCAGTCAAAGAAAGTTTGTAGACCATCAAGTTAGGTTGATGAATAGTTGACTCTAACGCCACAATCAGCATTACAGCAAACGTCCATTTAGCGGTACTTATGAGGCGATTGTGCATAGCCTGCTATGCTGCCAGGTGTATTTAATGGTGAAATTGCTGAAGGACAAAATGAGCGGGCTAAAGGTAAGCACGTAATACTTTTTATACTGGCTAGATTTGCCCAATAAGGGGAAGGGTATTCTTTATTAGGAAAAGCGAACCAAAATCGGCTGTAATGTTTGCGGGGTATACGTTTCAGCTACTTATAAAACGAACCAAGGGTTTTGGTACATTTTTGGCTCAAAAATTTGTAAAAATCGGCTGCAAGTATTGCTGGGTAACAGTTTCAGCTACTTATAAAACGAACCACTAAGCATAATTGCTCATACGTATAAATAAAGCTATAGGAGGGTGGAGCGAAGCGACACCAGCCCGCGAACGCAGTTCGCCAGAGTTGCGATATGGGTAATAAGTTGGTCTGCATTCTTCTCATAAACCGCACCAACAAACTGCCTAAAAGCAGCGATTTGACGGTAAGTTGAATTGGTACTACTCACCGACAAACTGCGTTTATCGAGCGATTTTGATAAATGTATCAAAACTGGGTTGACGAAAATTATGGGATGGGGAATTGGAAAGTATAAGCGGAAATTATGCAAAGTAGTGCGATAGGCGAAGCCGACACCTTCCGGTGTATCGCGCTAAAACAACTTATATGTGGTTTGGGGAGTAAATTTGAGGTCTGAATCTTGTTCGAGATTATCGAACTATTTACGATGCTATCTAGTACGTTATTCATTTAAAACGTTATCGATAAGTTATCCCACGCTGGATAAATTAACGACATTAAATATTACACGTCGCAAATTATCGCACGCTAATATTACACGGTAGATAATTTTCTGACAGTAAATTTGACGCGCTGTTAATTTGCAAGTTTTTGTTAAATTTCATGACGGATAAATTCAACGGGTGTAATTTTTATGCAACTATATAACACGATGACGAGTACGCAGACATGAGGTAGCTGTACCAGGTACGCAGACATGAGGTAGCTGTACCAGGTACGCAGACATGAGGTAGCTGTACCAGGTACGCAGACATGAGGTAGCTGTACCAGGTACGC
>JBCBPQ010000137.1:0-18698 GCA_039820645.1 Cyanobacteria bacterium J06633_8
AATTTCTCAAGTCGGCTTCATTTAATTGACGATAATCTAAGTCACTCATTGTATTATATTTTCTCCATTCGTTAATATTTCTACCTGGATTGTTTCACCTATAAGAACTACTATTCTTCCAGTTCTCATATCGTATCTGGTGAGTTCAATGGTTTTTAGTAAGTTACTCATTCTTACGCATAAGTCGTAAAAAGAGCGTACTTGTTCAATTGTTGGTTCCACAAGTTGAATTTAAGTATTAGCTGCTATAGCGCGGGCATTCGATTCTACAATTTGCTCTATGCGGTCTAAGCGGTTGTTATCGTTAGTCATTGATTTTTATTCCTTTGGATTTTATACCAGCTTGAATAAGGTGTAATGCGGTTTGTGAATTACTTCTAGTTTCTTCTTTAGCTAATTTTTCTATAACGTTATAAATTTCTTCAGGCATTGTTACTGTAATTCTTTTACCTACATATTCGTTTTTACCCATATCTATAATAAATAGCTGCTATTTACATCTATTAGCATAGCTTAATTATTTCCCATAATATATAAGTTTTTAGATAGTGATAATAGTTGCTATCCGTGAAAATAAGAGCTATTTTATAGATGTGGGGTACAAAACACCCCCAAACAATTAAAAGCCGAGTGAGACGGGCAATCCTCACCCTCAGATTACATAGGTGTATTGGTGATATTTCCTAGACTACCGAGATATCTGCTAACTGACAATTAGCAACAGCTTAGTTTTTAACTCGGCTGCTACTAGCTGTTATTTAATTTCTAGTTATGGACAAAGTAAGAATACGTAAAAATGTTGGTGATGATATAGAAGTTATCGCTAAAACATTAGATGTAAAGCCTATTCAGCTATTACATACAATTCTTGAATCTTGGATTGTTGACCGCAAAATAGACGCTATTAGGGATAAAACACAATGAAATATGATTTTGCAAGACATTGTTATTTATTAGCTGATGACCAATTTAACGAAGGATGTAGAAATAATTTCTACAATCCTATATATGCTGAAAGATGTTTCGAGAGAGCAACTCATTTTTACGCAATAGCTGAATTATTTGGTTATACGTATGAAATTCATTTGGATGTAGAAAACTATTTAGCTGGTTATTAAGGAGGTGAGGTTATTGGATGAATTATTACCACAACACGAGATAGAACAACAGGCTGAAGAGTTTAGTATTACTGATATTCAAGAGTGTAAATTTGATGAATTAAACGAACGTCTTAGACGGTTACAAATTAAGTTTGAAGCTAACCAAATTCAAAGGACAAAAGATTATGGCGGATAGAAAAACAAAAGCTAAAAGAAGTGTAGCAGCACGTAAAAGGACAAGTACTAAGACTACAAACACAACTAAAACTACTGGTAATTATTCAACTAGTAGCAGCAACATAGAGTTACCAATTCTCAATCAGGGTGAATTGAATAATGATAAACCAGTAGAGGTAAATACTGTAATTGGTGGTGGTGTCACCTACGATAAATCGGGTAAATCTAGTGTTGAAGTTCCTAACATCCAGACAGTTGATATTAACTCAATAGGTGGCAGTGTCAGATTCCCTGACTTAACACCCATTGACGATATTACTAAGCCGAATATTACTAATAAGTGTGATGAAAAAACTAAAAACGCGGCTATAGCTGAATACGACCAAGGCATTAATTATGAATTGGTAGCACAGAAATATAACAATTACACTGCCGAACGCTATAAAACATTAGTTTCAGCTTACAAATCTTATGCAGAGGGTTTAAAGTCTGTATCTGAGTTAGAGAAAGTTAAGCAACAATTTGTAGAGGTTTTAAAGCAGCAATCTGTTACTCAAGACAAGATTACTCAATATATAGACCAAGCCCATAAAACAGCTACCGGACAAGCTAAATTACCTTACTCCATAGCGGAAAGGGAAGCGGGTTTAAACGAAACTAAATCCAAAGCTAAGAAAGCTTTTTATAAGGCTCAAAATGCAGAGGATGAAGCATTAGCATTTATCAATGGCGTTGATAATTCTACTGCTAATACTTCATCTACTACCAAATAATCAAATAACCATACGGGGGTGTAATTCCCCCACACAATCATCTAACAATAGGAATTATACCAATGAAATTCAATAAGTTAACAATATTCGCAAGCGGTTTGTGTTTATCTTCTGGTTTAGCGCTCGGCTTTTATCTTTCAGGTAATAAGAATTTAGCTGCTACAGTCGGTATTTCTTCAGTTGGTGGAGCAATGGTCTGTGGTGCGGTATCTAGCCAATATCATCAAAATAAAATCAAAGGTATTACTAACGACAGTAAGCAATTATCAGAAAAATTGAATCAATTAAATTCTGATACCAAAACAGAATTAACATCTTTACAAAAGCACCACAGAGATACTGTTGAGTTACGGGATAAAGCTATTGCAGAAACTAAAACATTATTGAGTGATTTAGCAACTGTAAAAACACAATTGTCTTCTGCACAATTAGAAAAAACACACACAGAAAAAGATAATACACGGTTGCAAGGTGTGATAAGTCAACTTAATCAAACAGTAGAATCATTACAGCTAAAAGTTAGTGACCTAGAAGAACTAATAGAAGATAAAGAAGCTGAGTTAGAGGAATTCAATAGAGATTACAAAGAAAATCTAAGTAAAGACCTTGAAATCGGATTTGAGAAGCGTAAAAAAGAAGTAATAGCGCGTGAAATCAAAATTGATGCGGAAATCACTTCAGAAGCAATCGAATTAATGCAAGATTACAAGGACTTTGTAGAGGGGATAATGGACAATCATTATCAAAATCGTGAATTGCTTTTGAACACTAACGACCAAGCTAAAACGCATATTCAGAATTTAGTTAATAGTAAGAATGAAGCTTTATCCGCTTTGCAAGAATATAACGAAAGATTACAGTTAGACAAAGCCATACTTCAGCAACGGTTAAACGGGGAATTACACGAACCTATTTATAAAGAGGTGGGTTACGCATTACACGGGAAAATTGCAAACGATATTGCTAAAGAGGCGTTTAGAGTTGCTGGAATTCCTTTAGAAGTGTTGGGATATCAACAAACCGAAGAAACAACCCGCGTAGGTTACGGATTCTCTAAAACCGCTGATACTGATTCAATCATCCAAACTTTAAAACAAATTTCTCAGACCATAGCAAAAGAATTAAAAATTCACGCTATAACCAATATTGAATTATCCGCGATATCTCCAGTAATTAACCTGACATTTCGTAAGGAACCACCAAAACCAGAAACACACGAATCTATTTACAAATCTGGTTTAATTCCCGCGAGTCAATTCTGTGATGCGGTTGCTAAAGCTACCGACCATAAAACCAAAGGTAAACCAACACTGCGAGTTATGGCTGCAACGGGTGAGGGTAAGGGTATTTGTGTTAAAAACTTACTCGCTTATTTTGCAGATATTGAAGGTTGGGAAATTTGGTTATCAGACCCATTGCACGGAAGTGATGAGGATTACTGGGACACCCCTAAAATTGCTGCTAATGCTAGCGATGCGGGTAAAGCTTATAAATTATTTTGCAAATTACACCACGAACGGCATGAATTAAAACAAGAAGGATTTACAGACCGTAGTGTGTTGGGTGTTTTTGATGAATTTGACAAACAGCATTCTGATGATGACAAGGAACAAGCTAAAAAGATTATGACCGCAATACGTCACAGCCAACAGCGCCAAATACTAATCGGTCAGTGTGCCGAAGTTGGTAGTAATGGTTGGGCGTGGGATGATATGAAAAACTGTTCGCTGTTGGTGTTAGGTGCTTCTATTGGTTCACTGGTAAAACACCTTACAAAAGATTTTGGATGGACTAAGAAGAAAGAAAACCAAGTGAAGCGTGAGTATGAACGGTTTTCTACTTGGGCAGATAACCAAAATGTGAATAATCCAGATATTCCAGATGAGAATCAAACCCGGATAGCTTTATTAGTATCTGGTGATAGGTATCAATTTTTAGAGGTGCCAATTGCTCACAAAGGAATACTCAAAAATGGTAAAGCAACTTTTAGGGATACTTTAACGGCTACCTCACTAAGCATAAATACTCAAAATGCGGTTTCTACTAATAGTAACTCTACTCCAGTTATAGAGAGAGTTAAAACGGTTGTTAGGTGTCCTCATTGCACTTCTACCAACCTTAAGAAGAATGGTAAGCATAAGGAGACGGGAAAGCAGTTATACACCTGCAAAGACTGTAAAGGTTCTCCTAGAACTTGGAGCGAATAATTTTAACTAACAGTAATTAGCCAAAAATAGGGTTAAAACCCAATCGGGCTACTGTCGGGCTAGCCCGATTTACAGCCCGATTGATTTCGGGCTAATTGGCTGAAACGACCACAGAATAAGTAAAACGGCGATTTCGGGCTATCCCGATTGGTAAAAACGCTGAAACGTATACATAGCAATACAATCGGTGATTTCAGGTTATCGGGCTACCCCCCTATAGGGAAAACAGCCCGATTAGCCCGATTGTAGCCCGATTAATGTTAATTGAACTTTAGATAGGTTTTAACAACACTTATACAAAACCTCTAGTTACTGTTAGTAAATAACCGTTATTAGTTTCTATTAGCTGAAAAGTTTAAGAGTTACTATTAACTAAATAACTCTACAAATACAAAAATAATGTTAATTAAAATAGACAGTAGTTAATGTTAATTAAAAACTGCTGTAAAAGATTGAATAATAATTAACGTATACCCCAATTAAGGACACATAAGTCCAAGTAGTCCCAAAGTACACAAGTCAATTAGTTATCCCTATCTGTCCCTTATGGTTACTTTATGTCCCTATGTGGTACATTATGGGTGTAGTCAAAAATTACTAAATTTGAGGTTCAAAAATGACTAAACAAGTTGCTCCGTTTTCTGTTGGTTTTGATTGTGGTAATGGTGCTGTTAAGTTAAAGGTATCAGGTCACGGTAACGATTTTGAATATATTCGCTTTCCTTCCTATTATTTTGATGTAAGTACCTGCACTGGCGACCACCAAGGTAAATCTAAAGTTACCTACCTAGAAGCACCAGAAAATAACAAGGTAGCTAAAGGGTATGTGGGTAAAACTTTTGTTACTGGCGATGATGCAACTGTATTCGATGTCCGTAACCAAGTTTTTGATAACAGAAGCGATGGTAAAGTACAACTCGCATTACCGCTGTTTCTTTCCGCTATAGCTCAACTACCTATTACCCGTAAGCACTGGGAATTTAGGGTAGTGGCTAGCATTCACGATGCGGAAATATATGGGGATAAGTTAGCTGGTAGTTTAGCAGGTCGTCACATTGTTGAGATTGCAGGTCAAAAAACAACTATCGTAATTCATATAGTCAAAATCTATGATGAGGGTTATATTTTCAAACCTTCCAGCAAAGGTAATACCACCATTCTTGATATCGGTAACGGTACAAGCATCATTACTCGGTTCGATTCGGAAGGTAATGTAATTTTCAGACCTGCACCTTATCGCTTTGGAGTGCAACACCTCTATAAGAAAATCAACGAACATCCCGACCTTAGAGCAATTGGACTAGATAGAGATATTGAATTAATCAGACGTGGTGTAGAAACTTCTACAGTTGGAAAAATCTTTTATGGCTTTGGTAATGGGGCTAAAAACATTACTAAAGCCTATAAAGAAAGTCTCAAAGATTGGTCATCACTGTACCTAAAAGAAACTATTGCAACTGTCGATAAGTTCCAAATGGAAGGGGACAAAATTGTACTTGTTGGTGGTGGTGCTTGTCTGCCACTACTAGATAAGAATTTTCAGAAAAAAGGTTATGTTTTCAAGTCAAACGCACCATTTATGAATGTTAAAAAACTTCATGAGGCTGCTTGTAACGCTTTAACTACAGAAGTTATGGAGGTTGCTTAATATGCCTGCTAAAAGAATGAGAGCGGATATCTGGGTTAACTTACAATCCAAGATTGAGAGCGAGATAGAGCGTACTGGATTAAGTGTTAATGAGGTAGTAAATATGGCTTTAGCTGATTATTTTGGATTATCACCGAGGGGGAGAGTACAAGGAATGCCACAACCGAATTTACCCCCGTCCGCTTCGCAACACTTCAATTTACCTGCATCACTACCACAGCCAAACTTACCACCGTCCGCACAACCACAAACCGTTGATGACGAGGATGAAGACTATATCTAATTAGATAGAAAGTTAGAGACTTGACCGGGGTTTAATTCCTCGGCTATCTATTCCCAAATATGGGAGTATTCTTTAAAAATAAAAAATATTATGGCTTTTGGAACTTATCACAGAAACGACCATGAACCGGGCTATGTCTACCTTATAGAAGCAATCGGTTTTCATGGAATTATCCCCGGTCGTTTGCTTCGCCGTTGCAAAATTGGATTATCACGCGACCCCCAACTCAGAAGACAAAATTTTGTCGATTCTCAGTTCCCTTGTGACGTTGAGATTATCACTACTATCTATGTAGAAGATATGGCGGAAGTTGAAACCGAATTACATCAAATATTCAAAGCTTGCAATGTGACATTGGAAAAATCTAAAGAATGGTTTGATTTGTCCCCGTGGCAGTATTTAAAATGCTTGTGGGAATTCCGACAGCGAGAAGCGATTGTATTTTCACTTTCGGATATCCCGATAAAAGCTGTATCGGTAGGACTTGCAGCTATCTGTATTTTTGGCGCTGTATCGGTGGGAATTTACAACGGACTACAACCTGTCCCCAATCAAAATAAAACCTCAGTTAATTGATAGATACTTGGGTTGTTTAAATTTGGGAGATAATTAAAAAGCTAGTCTTGCCGGACTAGCTTTCAAGAATATTTGATTAAACATTTAAGGATATTGTAGCAATGACCAAAAGTAACGGAGGGCGAGATGAGGAAAATTACGACTGGCGCGACCCTTCTAAACCACGTAACCCAGAAGATGACGTTATTATCGATGGATGGCGACGGCGTTTAGACGGAACTTTTGAGAAAATAGAACCCAAGGAAGAACCCAAGGAAAAACCCAAAGATGACGAGGAACAAAAATGATATCTTACCTTTACAAACAAGCAATTGAATACGATGCGGAGGAAGCTTATGAAGCTAAAGACGCACAGAATTTAATTAACTCCGTGCGGGAATCATTAGTAGATGGGGAAAGAACACTGGTAGTTCTAAAAAATGCTCACCTTCTCACCACTAAAGCTTTTTCTGTACTTTATGACTACATAAGCGGTAGTCGGGATAACGTAGCTTTTGCTTTGGTGTCATCGGATAGAGACAAAATATTTCCACCTCTACTACAACTTATAGAGCCAGCCTAATGAACCGATGCTGAGCATCATGGATTAAACAGCATCGCTCGCAAAAATACTACAAAAATTTATCACATACCCCGTCGCTACACCCTTGCGACGGGTTTATTTTTCTGTAGAGATTTACTGAAGGTTTAAGATACATCCGATACTCGCCTAAAATCACTTGTATTACGCTGGTTTATTCGCTATTCTTACTTTTTCTTAGTTATTCTTACTTTTGTAATACACTTCAAATTACCACTGATAAGTTATCAGGTATAAATTAAACCAGATATATAAGTTAATAATATCCCCGATGTGTTGACATTTAATATCAGGGATACTATCATGGGTGTATACCAACAAACCCACATTACTATTATGAACTACAACGAACTGAGTAAAAACAAATTAATCGCAATTGCTAAGGAACGTCAGATTCCCAGATATTCTGTAATTGCTAAAAAGTCCGGTAAAGAAGAATTAATTAAATTACTAGAACAATGGGATGTAGAACAATCTACCGAGGATACAACAGAAGCTACTGAAGATATTACTTTTACCACTGTCCCTAGTCCCGAAGAATTTTTTAAGTTTGTAACCGGACTTGATGACAAGTTGAAAGTTCACCAAGCTTGTAACGCTCTATTAGATATATTCGCTAAGGAATACACTGTATCTACCATCTCTAAAAAGTTATCTTCTTACAGAAAACCTTTCTATACTTTTAAACACTCTAATAACGCACTCAATGAGACTGTAGAAACTAAGGAAGGACTTAAGACACAACACATCGCTGGTATGTTGTTAAGTCTGTCTGACGAACAACGTAAAGAGTTAGGTATAGACCGCGAACAACGCGAACAGTCACGCGCTGGATTTACATCTGATGGCGATATCAGGGAAGTGGAAAAACCTAAGACTGATATCACTGCTGTTATCAAAAAATCTTGTGAGTGTTTGCACAGTACCGACCCACACACAATAGGGGTGGGAATTATCAATTTAACTGGGTTAAGGGCTAACGAACAAAACCAACCTAAACGCAGTTATCCCAAGTGGGGCGAGATTATAGAACGTGAGATGGTAGTGCTTGATGAGTATGTTGTAGGCTTTAAGGGTTTATCTAAAAAGCGAGATTTAGAAGATACAAATAGTTTCTATGCTCGTGTTACTTTAGCCCCCGCACAATTAATTGTTGATGCTCAAAAACGCTTTTTATCTAGTCCTCAAGTAAAAAGTATTCCTGCCGATTATGAAAGCTACCGTAAGGGCTTTATGGATACTTTTAATAATCGCTTCCGTGAGTTATTTGGTGAAACTTTATCAACTGTAGAAGCTTATGACGATGACGGTAATTTAACTAAGGATAACGGTTCATCTCATAGGGGTAGGGCGTTTTATTCTTGCGCTTTACGGGCGATTTTAAAGGCTAAAGGTTTTAAAGAAGTTAGCGCTAATAAGTATATACAATTGTCGCTTGCACATGACAAAGTAGGCATCACTATTAAGTATCTCGGACGTTATGACGAAAGTGATTTTATCAACCCTATTGATATCGATATACCAACTAATATTAAGGAATTAGGAAAAATGAGTACAGCAGTAATCGAACGCGCTAAAACTACCGATAAGCCAGTTGATAAGGAAACTGTAGAAGATACTAAAAAGTCTACAGAAACTAAAAAATCTAGTAAGGATAGTTTTGATATCGATGCTTTTACTAACGGTTTGGATGCTGATTTACAGGTTAAATTTGCTGAGTTAATGAACTCTGAAACTGATTTAACTAAAGCGGTGTTATCGCTGATTAAAACAGCACAATCTAACGCTAGCCAAAGTACCAAGCGCAATAAACCCAGTGTGGCTGATGAGGTAAAGGAAATAATCGCGGGAATTATGGACTACAACAGTCAACAACCCGAAAATACTAATTGTGTGATTCCTACATATACGTTAATCAACAAAATTGCAATTGCAACTTTAGAAAAAGAAGTTCACCGAAAAACTGTAAATGATGTCTTGGAAGAATTAAACGATGATATTGCTACTCGATTAGCTCATAAGGAAATCACAGGTTTAGATATTGGTAAATGGAATGGTAAGCACCACAGAAAGGATATGAACTCTGTAATTGATAAAATTGTTACTGTACTCAATCAGCAATAATTTATGAGTGGATGCGGTTGTAAAATTTGTAAATCTGGTTTGGGTGAACTCGTCAATGAGTTAATACTTGATGGCGAACAACCTTTTGCAGTTTTAAATGAATTAAAAAAACAAGGTGTAATATCTAGTGTAAAACTGTTGAAAAAACATCTATCTGCTTACGGAATACCTTACCCAGATGAACAAATTAGTGATGATGATATAACTTGTAAACCCGTGACTGTTGACTTAAATAAAATTGATTTTTCTCAATACAATTTTGATGATACAGACCCCGAAAGTTTTATTGCATTGGTGCAAAAAATTACGATGCAAGTGTTTTTAAATCAATCTAAAATTACATTGCAAAGTCAACAGGATGTAATTGACGGGTTATCACCTGATGTACCTAAAGAAGTGCTACAGAATTTATCCTTAGCACACCAGATGTTAGAAAAAAGCACCGCTATGGGAATAAGGATTAATCAAAATACTGCTATTAAAGTTGTTGAATCGATGGGATTAACTGTTCAAAACCAAGCATTTTACTTACCTAATAATGTGGAAAATAAACCCGACTCAGAAACAGATTGATAAATATTTTTCAAGTGATGATAACGAATTTAAAACCCCTAATAACTGGGTGGATTTTGCACGTAAATGTAAAATTCGTAGTGGTGGTAATGTTGTCAATTTTAATCCTTATAACTACCAAATAGAATTAGTTAACTTAATGCTTGAAAGGTCAGTTTGTATCGTTAAAAGCCGACAGTTAGGTATTAGTGAGACTATCACCTGTTTTATGTTGTGGCGTGCTTGCTTAAATCCTGGGTACTTGGGATTAGTATTTAGTAAAACTCAAACCGACTCATCGCTATTAGCTCGTAGAATGAAGCGAATGATTGAAAGTTTGGGGTTAAAAACTGTTACTGAAAATTTATCTGATATTGAAATTAAGGGTAAGGGTCGGATACTTTTTAGAAATTCTAAACCCGACAGCGCAAGGGGAATTGAAAGTGTTTGTGATGTTTTTCTGGATGAATTAGCATTCTTAGAAACTGGTAAAGAAGTGTACGACGCGCTAGCCCCAAGTATGCAGATGGTAGGGGATAAAGCGCGAGTTTTAGCTGTTAGCACTCCTGATGGTAAAGATGGTTTTTTCTATGATTTACTATCATTTGGTAATGGTAATAGGAATGTAGAAACTTTGTGCGAACAAGCATCAAAGGGTGAAATTAAACCCTTTCAATACTGGGTTGATAATGGGGGATGGGGTAAGGTTTTAATCCATTGGAAAGTACACGATATATATGGTAAAAATCCTAACTTTTTAAATGAAGTGCATGAAAAACAAAAATTAAGTTGGGAAGTTATCGAGCGAGAATATAATTTATCTTTTACTGATGCTTCTACCGCTGTATTTTCTGCCAACTTAATTCGTAAAAATGCTATAGGAGATTATGAAGAATTACTTGATAAAGATGCTGAATATTATTGTGGTTTAGATTGTTCTGTAATGGGAACGGATTACACGGTATTTACTGTTATAAAATACAAAGATAATAAATATTTTTTAGTTAATTTATATCGGAAAAGACAACAAACATCTGAGTTTCATATTTACCAAATAGGATTAATAATTGATAAATTTAAACCTAAAATTGTAAGTATTGAAACTACCGGGGGCGTGGGTTCACTTTATTTAGAGAATTTATCTAGACAACATACAGATATTACTTTTGAGGGTGTTAGAACCACAGGAGATTCTAAACCCGTAATGGTATCTAATTTAATTCTTGCACTGGAAAAAAGCGTTTTAATCTACCCTGATAACTGCGTTTTAGTTGATGAAATGTTATCGTTTCGTCGTCAAGGTAAAAAGCTAGAGGCTAGCGCTGGCAAGCATGATGATACCGTTATGAGTACCGCTTTTGCCTTAATAAATACGCCGTTTGCCAAACAGAAAAAAGGATTTGTATTTAATAAATTGGAGGTAATTTGATGGATATTTTTTGCAGTGAGATTTACTCAAAAGATATATATACAAAAGAAAAATATTTAGATTGGGATAAATCTGGTACAAAAATAATGGGATTGTATGCCGACTTACAAGGAATAGCAATAGTAATCTGCAAAGCGTATCCTAAGAAGATACGATGGGATATTGTAGATTCTTGGTATTCTAAAAATATAAATATTGATAATGCTGAAAATAGATATTTTGAATTGTTAAAGAAGCATTCTAAAGGATACCCAAATATAAGGTATATCATTGCTAACAGCAACGGAAGATTAATTTCTGATGATATTGTTAAATGTGGGTGTAGACAATTTGAACTTAGAGATGAAAAACCCGAAACTTTAGCATTTGCAGTTCAATCAAATATACATAAATTAAGTATTTCAAAAAGTATAAAAGGTGTATGGGAGAATGAATTAGAAAATTTTGACTTAGATACCACTACAAAAATAAGCTACCCACTTACTTATGCTTTAGGTTTAGTTTTAGCAGGGTGTACAGAAGTACGTTACCTTTAATAATTTAGGAGTACTTTAATAATGAAAATTAGAGTTCAAGAACGTGAAAAAGTAATACTTGGAGAACGAGGTAAGGGAATAGATTGGGAAAAATCAGGTAAACATTTAATGGGACTATTTTATAATTTGCAAGGTGTCGCCATATTACATTGTAAATGCTATACAAATAGTAAAAGATGGGATGTATTAGATAATTGGACTAGTACTAACTTAAATATTGATAATATAGTCGATAAATACAATAAATTATGTAATAAAAGTTTTGATAATCAATACGATAAGTACATATTTGGTAATGAAATGTCTCAACTTTTTTGTAAAGAAAAACTTTCACTAAATAATTTAGGGGAACCTTATAGTGGATTTGAAGTAGTAAAAGCTGATTTAGAATATTTATTTCTAGCTGTTCAGGGTAGTATTCATAAAATAAAATTTGCTGAGAATATCAAAGATTCGTGGATGGAAGAATTAAGTAACTTTGATTTAAAAAATCCTGAAAAATACGTCCGTACTTTAGCGCTTGGAACTGTACTTATAGGTGCAAATGTAGATGATAGCGTTCTTTTCTTTTAATTATGGAGGTCAACAATTATGAAAAATATTAACATTTACGACGACCCAAATGTATTGATAGGTGATAGTAGCGTAGAAAATTTACCTGCTTATGCAATTACAAGATTAAGAAAAATAAATAGTATAATTCCACCTTGGGAAGACCCTCCTAAAAAGGGATTTGAATTATTAAAAATATGGGATAAAAGTAACGAGGGTCAAAATTGGAATAAAGGATGGGATTATCTAATATCTTTATCAATTGATAAATATCTTTATCTATTTTCTGAATTTCCACAACCTTTTATTTCTAATGGAAATGAAAAACAAAAAGTAGTAATTGAAAGAATAAAAAATTACTATAAAGTAGTTGGTACATGGATGTTATGGTTAGCTCACACTGACCGCGCTAAACCTAAGATTTTAAACCACGAAAGCTATAAAAACTTTGAATTAGATGCACAGATACACATGGCTAGATTAAGAATTTGTCAACAAATTATTGACGATTCAAAATTTAAAGCTAAAAACTGGTTTAATCGCAACCCAGCGTCATTATGGTTTTGGTTAGAAATAGCTAATTGTAAAGGATTACTAGAAAATAAAGGATTAGTTAGTCCTATAAGTCATAACAACATTTACTCTAAAAGTACAATTCATACTGAAGTAGGAAAACAATTAGATTATTTAGACGGGCTTTTACCTTCAACAGATTTTATTGAGATTAATGGATTACAAGCTTACCTAAAATATTTGCCTCAAATAGTGGATACCGTAGCTTTTGAAATATCTGAATTAAATGATGAGTTTGAAGTCGGGTTTTTTAAACCATATATTAAACTACGTCGAAAGCTGAGAAATAAACTAGTAAGAGATAAGTCACGACAAATATCGTATTTGCATTTACAGAGCAATAATACTGAATTATTTATTACAGGTGATAAGAAAAAAATACCCAAAAAATAAAAATATTAATTGTAAAGGAATGTAACAAAAAAGTATTATCTTCTGCGCGTCCGTTTTGGGCGCTTTTTTATTGATAGATTTATTTCACAAATGAAAAAGCCCCAAAAAGCTTACTACTTGGGGCATAGGATTATTTATCATGATTGATTCTAGCATCTGCCCTCGTTGCGATAGCCTACACATTTTACGAATTACTGGTGATGATGAACCGACAAAACATTACGGTCGCTTAATCTGTGGAGACTGCGGAAAATTTATTACCTGGCTGCGTGACCCAAGCGTATCTTTAAATCATTTACACCGCAAAGAAACTATAGATAATGCACTGGCTACCTCAGACTTGAATCAGTGGGAGCGAGATTTTCTGAAAAGTATCTATGAAAAGCGGACGTTATCACCACGACAACTATCAACTTACCAACGGATTTACCAACAAAAAATTACCCCTAACCGTGGAAGTGGTAGGGGTGAGAGAGCGATTGTTGATAGTAATTAATTATGCTGCAACGGGTTCTAAAACAAATAAGTCGCCCGGTTTGCATTCCAATACCTCACAGAATTTTTGTAATATTTCATGACTGTATTGCTTTTTAGAACCGTATTCGTATTTCTGCACGGCACTTAAAGATAGACCACATTTAATAGCTAACTGCATTTGTGTTAAACCCTTTTTTTCCCTTACTTCTGATAATACAAATTTCATAATTAGTTTTTCACTCATCTACATTTAGTATAACCTACACATCTTAAGCGTATGATATGTAAGACTTATCAATTTTGTCAGTAGTATAAACAACTAAAATACAAAACGAACGCCTACACTGTGTAAACTTACGATTTGTACGTTATATTAGAAATGTGAGAGACAAACAGGTAAGTAAACAACCGGGACGGCAACGGTAAAAGCAAAAGCCAGCAAACCTTTAAGCTCACTGACCGAACAAAAATAAACTAATCGAAGTATAACTCATGACTACTGAAGTAAAACCCATTAATCTTCAACAAATCGCATCCCAACTAGAACAATCTGCAAAAAATATTGAAGCGAAAATTAAGGGAACGGACAAACGTTTCAACATACCTACAAACGCTTTATTGAAGAAAGTACCCGAACTTAAGAATTTTAAAGATTCTACGGTATTCCAAGCTAGATGGACAGATGAAGGTATGCGGGTTGAACTTCCTCGTGTTTGCAAGTCATACGACACTGAGGAAGTTATTACCCAGTTACCAGACCTAGAACCTTTAACCGATGTTGAATACATTAACTACGTTACAGGTTTAGGTGGTTATGTAATTGTCAAAGTTGGAAATATAAATTTTCAAGTAGGACTCACCGCAAACTTGGATTTAGAAGACGATGAATTAGAAAAATTTGAAGGTATGGAAGGAAAGGGAAAACCACCAGTAGAAGTTATGGGATACCAAAAAAGACCTGAAATACCTTTAAAAAGTGATGTAATTCCACTTAACGAAGAATTAATTGTTGTTAGCAATGGTAAAAAATCTCGTGAATATGACACACCTATGTGTGATTTAAAAGTATCCAGTACTGGCGAGATTGTTAAAAACGTTCTTTGTAATTCTCAGCTTGAAAGATTAATTGTAGAGTATGGCTCGGAAGGTGATTGTAAATTCAAAATCACCAAGAAAACACAGCTTAAAGACGGTAAAACCAAAGTTTCCATACTCGACCTTAACGGCGTTGATTTCAGTGATTTAGATATCTAAAAGAATAGCCGAGTGTTCAAGGGAATACTCGGCAGCTACTTATAAAAATTTGAATAGTGATGAATAATTATAACATCTTCTATGGAAAGGAAGATAAAAATAAATATCTCTTCAATGTTGATAACGCTAAAAATATAGATTCTATCCTTTCCCAGATAAAAGCTAAAAACAAGAACTATTATAAAATTTACTTGCCATTAGATGTTGATAACGAATGGCAAGGTTTAAACGAAAAATATAGAGAAATTATATTAAGTAAAAACCGTGGTCGGTTGATTTTAAAAACACAAGCTAGACCATTAAATTTTTCTATTGAAAATACTATAGTCAACAACCACTGGGATGTTCAAGACTTCCCAGAATTAAATATTCCTATTAGATATCCAATACTTCAAAAAGGTATTGGATACGCTGGTATTCAGATTTTAAACAGTATTCCAAATATTGAAGCAACAATGATTTTAGCTGATGATAAAGCTAAAATTTCAAAATTAAAAAAGTTGAAAAAAGAAGGTAAAATATTTTCCTTTGTTGAATATGCACACTTTGGACTAGTCGATTTTTTACCAAGATTTGAAGGTAAATTCAAAAAATCAATAGAATCATTATATAGACGTAATGATTACCAACAAATCAAACACACCAAACATCACCACACAAAAACACAATTTACCACTAAGGAAGGGCATACAGTAAGCTGTGATTTTATACGTCCTAACTGGATTTTAGTTATTAATGGTGTTTACTTTGCTGTTGAATTTGAAGTACATGATAGTAGCGCTGTTATTGGTGCCGCTGGAAGGTCGTTAATAGGTCTTGCAGCATCGGCAGGTGTTGAACTTCCCTATAAAGATATCCTTAAAGATAAAGACGGTTATTCACTTGATAAAAGTCTTTATCTTGATATCTACTCTAACCCAGAATATTTTAATATTGAGCATCTTTATAGTGTTGGTGATTGTGTAGCTTACAAGTGCTTAGAAGGCATGAACCAGCTATACGAAAAAGTTGATGAACCGTTAGGAATATCCGAGAAAACCAAAGTGTTACCTAAAACTTTAGGAAGTAACACCGCTCAAAGAATACGCGCCAGATGGGAATTATTAGCAGAGCAAGAAAATATTGATATAGATGATGAAGATATTCAAGAAAAATTGAAAATAGCTTATTCTGCTAACTGTGCAAGTGAACTTTGTAAAAACCCACTATCTACCCAGTCAATACTAGGTAAAGGATTTGGTGGCAGATGTTTCATAAACAAACCAAGACTGATTACAAAATCAAGTGTAATGATGGATGCGGACGCTAAAAGTGCTTATGTAGCTATAATGATGCGTCAACCAATAGGCTTAGGAATAAGTCAAAAACTAAGTTACGCTGTTGATGAAAAAATCAGTAAGTGTATTACTATTGAAAAATTCTATAAAAAATACGGTAAGGAATTAGTAGAAAATAATTATCATCTTGTTATAACACTTGCCACTGAAGGAACTATTAACAATCCCAAATTATTAGAACTAACCGAAGACGTTGATTATTTTTTCAGTTACAAACCGCCTGTTAAATGGTCTAATATCAGCGTACCTGATAACTTAGATAAACCATTATTTAAACTACCAGATAAAACATTCATTAGAACAAAAACCTTACAAAATACACCTTTTACACATTCCGAGTTTGAAATATTAATGAGTATGTGTACGCCAAAAACACGTAAACTTATTTTAAAAAATGCTCGTGTTATAGCTGCAAATTACTACCCAAAATCAAAACAAGTAAACACAATAAATGAAGCGTTAGAAGGACTTAATAAAGGTCTGTGGTATCAAGCAACCTTGGGAGATTTAATCATTAACATCCTTAAAGAACGCCGTGATTTTTATAAAAAAGTTACTGGAGGTATGAAGATACTAAAACAAGCTAAATTTGATTATCAAAATCTATCCGAAAATGGTAAAAAAGCTATTGAAAAAGCACTTACTAATTCTGGAGAAACTTTTGATGAGTTAGTTTATGCTGCTACAAATTACTCAAAATACCCACTTGACAATCTTAATAAATACGCTGGTAATTGTGTATTCGGTAGTGTACAATCACCATTTTTTAATATTGGTAATGTAATTGCTGGAAATAATATTACCGCGCAATGTCGCCAATATGTAATAGCTATGGAAAAATTTTTAAATCTTGCAGGTGCTATTACAGATGGTCAAGTTGGTGATGTTAACGAGGTTTATTACAATAACAATGCTACAAACAACCGCACATTATGTAGAGTAGATAGTTTATCAAATAGGGAATTAAATCAAAAACTAAAGGTAATGTACAGACCTTTAGGAAATTATAAAAAAATAGAATGGGAAAATGAAAATGATGATAATATTCTATTCCACACTAAGGAAGGAAAGGTTATATTAAAAAACTTATCAGATGCTACAAAACATATTGAAGAATTAACCAATGAACACGTTAAAAATTTTGGTAAAGATTTGAGTACCACCAAATATTTAGAAATTGAATTAAAAGGATTACAACGAAGTTTAACGTTACACGGACAATCAAACTATATGCTTTGGGGTGGTTCTCACGAGCTTTATAAGGGTGACGAAAAAAGTTTAGCGGCTATGAGAAGTTATCCTAAAAAAGTTAGTGGAGATGCTTATAATTTTTTGGACTCTATAAGAAAAAATCCAGAGTCAGTACAACGTCAAAAACCATTTGAATTAGAATATATTCTCAAACCAAACGAATATAAAATTAGATATAAAACAACTTATAGTAAAAAATGTTTTGTACCCGGCGATGGGGTTTTTAAAGTCGCTTGGATACGGGAGTATTCACCAAGTAGCATGGTTTATCAAACTTCTAATCAAGCTGATTCATGGGAAAAAGAATATACCTATCTAAAAAATAAATACGGACAGTCTTACGAACATTTCTTTTTAAATAATGATGGTACTCTCAACTATCAAAAAATGATTCGTACTCTAGATACAGCAATGTTAAACGGGTATATGTCGTTTTCAGATTATTTAAAAAATAACAACTCAGAATATTCTAAAATCAACGATTATAAAGATTTAGGAATTAGTCATCATCCTTACTGGGAAGAATATTTAAAACTCAAGGAAACCGTTAATAATTTAGGTATTGTTGACGAAAATTCTAATATAATCAATGACTGGGATGATATTGACTGGGATGAAGTTGTACCTTATGAGGAAGGTGATGATAGTGATTTGGTATATGAAGATGTAGCCGCTTCAATGAGTAACGAAGAATTAGAATCTATGTTCGATGAAATTGAATTCAATTTATAAAATCCCCCATCGCCTATCGCCCTTCGGGCTATCTAAGGTAAACCCGGTAGATAAACCCACTAGATAAGCCAGCTACACGCTATATAAGCCATCGCAACCGAATAACGCCAGTATTGCCCCACGCCATTACGGTAGTGGGGTTAT
>JBCBPQ010000138.1:0-18653 GCA_039820645.1 Cyanobacteria bacterium J06633_8
GCTGCTTATAACTTAAAGAAAGAAGCGGTTAGATTAACCGTGTTAGCCTGTGGACTAGATAGTGCCGACACTTCTAGGAAGAAGCAGGAAGAAAATGTTAGCATTTGTTAGCATTTTTGTATCGGAGATATATGGTGAAAGCTAGTTTCTTGGGGTTATATCCATATAAAAAAACTAGTATTTAACCATAGTAATAGGCTAACATTGCTCTTTCAATATTATGGAAGAAGAAATGTTAGAGAAAGTGAAGTTAAGGCAATTAGGACGCAAAATAGCCTTCAAATAAGCTAAATAACAGTCATTTTTGCTTTTTTGGGATACTTAACGCCAAACAAGATTATCTTGAGAACCTTTAGTAGGATTGCAATATTACTCAACAAACTTGTAAGTTTTATTGCAAAGTATTCTTTGGTGATATTTTCACCAATATTAAAATAAACTACGCCGGTTGGTGCAGATTATTTTGTGTAGCGTTATCTCTAATTAGCTTCACCGCGTTTTTGTATAAAAATACTTGCATTCAAACTAAGTAAACTATGCCAGCGAATTCCTGGCCCGACAAAGACTATAACGAACTTGATTCACTCAACTCCATTTTTGCCGATATCTCCGCAAATGTGGAGTTAGAAGAACAAAAATCGCAAGAATTGTCTGTTCCTTCGCGGTTTCAAGGTCGTAGACGCAAAGCTGCTCTAGTTTTGACAATGGTCTGGAGCGGTACAATTGCTTTGCACTTAGTCTCTTGGGGGTCTTTATTTGTATTAGGGTTAGCTACCGTTGTTGGTCTTCACTCTTTAGTGATTGTATTTGCCAAATCTCAACCTGCCAATGAAGAAACTAAAGGTGATTTACCTTTTGTATCTTTATTAGTTGCAGCAAAAAATGAAGAGTTAGTAATTGGAAATTTAGTAAATAATCTTTGCAATTTAGAATACCCAGAGGAAGGGTATGAAGTCTGGATAGTTGACGACAATAGCAGCGACAAGACACCACAATTGCTGAGTGAATTGGCTTCAAAGTATGAAAACTTAAAAGTATTGCGGCGAAAACCTGGGGCAACCGGTGGTAAGTCGGGAGCATTAAATCAAGTATTGCCTTTGACAAAAGGTGAAGTTATTGCTGTATTTGATGCTGATGCTCAAGTTTCGTCAGATGTTTTGCTGCGAACCATTCCTTTGTTTCGGCGAGATAATGTTGGAGCGGTGCAGTTGCGAAAAGAAATTGCTAATGCTTCAACTAATTTTTTGACAAAAGGTCAAATGGCAGAAATGGCTGTCGATACTTTTGTTCAACGAAGTCGAAGCTTGAAAGGTGGTATTGGCGAATTACGCGGCAACGGTCAATTTGTGAGACGTAAAGCCTTATATCGCTGTGGTGGATGGAATGAAGAAACTATCACTGATGATTTAGATTTGACACTCCGTCTACATCTTGATAAATGGGATATTGAGTGCGTATTTCATCCAGCAGTCAAGGAAGAAGGCGTTACCAATGCCATATCTCTTTGGCATCAGCGCAATCGTTGGGCAGAAGGCGGATATCAGCGTTATCTTGACTATTGGGACTTAATTCTCCGCAACCGTATGGGTACGTGGAAAACCTTTGAATTATTAGTAAACTTCGTTTTGCTCCAGTACATACTTCCTACCGCCGCAATCCCAGACTTTTTAATGGCGATCGCACGTCATCGAGTTCCAATTTTGAGTCCCCTTACCGGGATGACAGTAACAATATCATTTTTAGGAATGTTTGCTGGTCTTAAGCGGATACATAAAAATAAAAGCTTGAGAACTTATACCTATTTGATTTTGTTATTACAAAGCCTGCGAGGAATTTTCTTTATGTTCCACTGGATAGTAGTCATGAGTAGTACTACTGCTCGGATGTCAGTACTTCCGAAGCGTTTAAAGTGGGTGAAAACCGTGCGTCAAGGTGAGTAATGGAAGGGGTTTATTAAAGTAGCGATTAGCGAGTAGCAAATAATTCTGTTTTACTTGCCACTTGCTACTCACCATTTACTCCTAACTGTTAACTGATAACTGTTAACTGTTAACTGATAACTGTTAACTGTTAACTGCTCACTGTTCACTGCTCACTGTTCACTGTTAACTGTTAACTGTCAAAATTCAACATCGTCTTCTTCAATTTCTTCTAATTCCGATGAGTCAATGGATTCGTCGGAAATTTCTGTTTTTTCGTCGTTAAGATGAATAATCTCTCCGTCTAATGCTTGTGCTAAACGTAGAGCAGCTTTCATGACTTCGGAGGCTTCTGGATCTTCTTCTATTGGGGTTGCTTGGGGTGGTGTTGGAATTGTTTGGGTAGAGTTGGTAGTATTTTTGATTGCTGTATTGGCTTGAGTTTTGGGGGCTGATATTTGAGGTGGTTGTCTTTTTTCTGGGGTAGGGGAAGAGACTGGAGAAGGTACGGGCTGTGGTGGCGTTGGTGGTGCAGTTTGTGTTTTTAAATGTGCGGGTGCGGCAGGGGGTTGATGTACTGTTTTTGCTGGGGAAGAATTTGAGTTTGTCGGTGATGTAGAACTGGCTACCTCTAAATTTACTTCGATTTTGCCCTTGAAAGTTACTTCAAATGCAGCTTCAATGTTAGATTTTTGTTCTTTTACTTTTTCATACCATTTTTCTTTGACGGCAACGCGAGCTAAAGAACCATCAAAGTCGGCAACATGGCACATTTGACGCAGCAATTCTCTTCGGGAAACTGGTATGAGATTGGTAAGTACCTGCTGCCAGAGTTGGTTGAGGTTTGTTTGTGGAGGTGTTTGTGGAGGTGTTTGTGGAGGTGTTTGTGGAGGTGGTGAAGGTGGTGAGGAATTGTTGCTGGTGTGAGAATTACTAGGAACAGTTTCCGCTCTTGTTCCGTTTTCTTGTGGTTTTGCAGTTACTGTATTTACTGTATTTACTGTATTTACTGTATTGTTGGAAGCTGGTGGATGAGATGGTGTAACTTTGGGTGTAACTTTGGGAGTTGTAGCAGGTGGGGTTTGCTGTGGAGGAGTGGGTAAAGGATGCCTCACTGTTTGTGGTGGATTTGATGGAAATGATGGTAATTTTTGTTGATTGTTATTAGCTGGTGCTGTTGAAATAGTTGCCGATGGCAATAATCCGAGTAAAGTTACTTCCAGCCATAAACGCGGTTGGGTAGTGTTTTTAATTTGAACTTCGGCTGCACGCAGATGCTGTTGCCCGTGCAAAATCATACTTACTTCAAGGCTTTGAGCAACATCTATCAGCACTTTCCACATAGCTTGAGTGCAGGCAACTAAATCATTGCGACTGGGTGCAGTTTTAGCTATGAGTAAATCGCGGTAAAACGAAGCCAGATTTTGAAGAATTATTAAGGGTTCTCTACCACGATCTAATATTTGACGAGTCGAATCAATTACTGCTTCACAGTTATCGGAGATTATTGCTTTTAATAACTCTAATAAACCCTGTTCGCTTACCGAACCAACTAAATCCCAAACTTTTTCAGGAATTACTTGCCCTGGCAATAAACTTAACTGATCGAGAAGACTTTCAGCATCTCGCAATCCCCCTTGAGAAACTTGAGCGACTAAAGTGACAGCTTCTTTTGTAATATCAATATTTTCTTGGGCTGCAATGCTGGTTAAATGCTGCACCATTCCATTTATAGGAATGCGCCTGAAATCAAACCTTTGACAGCGCGAAATAATTGTAGGTAAAACTCTTTGTGGATCTGTTGTCGCCAGTACAAAAACAACATGTAGCGGTGGTTCTTCTAATGTTTTAAGTAGCGCATTAAATGCTTGAGTACTGAGCATGTGACATTCATCGACCACATAAACCTTGTAGCGGCACTGAACTGGGGCAAATTGCGCTCTTTCAATAATTTCTCGAATATTATCAACACCCGTATTACTCGCAGCATCAATCTCAATTACATCTAAAGTCGCACCTTTATTAATTCCTTGACAAACGTCGCATTTTCCGCATGGTTGTGGCGTAGGCTTATCGCTGTTAAGACAATTAAGTGATTTCGCTAAAATCCGGGCACTAGAAGTTTTACCAGTACCCCGAGGACCGGTAAAAAGATAAGCCGGAGCAATTTTCAAACTATGGATTGCATTAGTAAGAGTAGTGGCGATCGCCTCTTGTCCAACTAATTCGGCAAAAGTCTTGGGGCGATACTTATGATGTAGCGGTTCGTAAGACATGGAAGAGACAGCGCTGTAAAAGCTTTCCCCTTAACGGGATTTTAACTATTTTAATTCTTAATTAGTCATTTAGGAGATGTGGAAGATAGGGAGATTGAATTACCAATGCCCCATGCCCAATGCCCAATGCCCAATGCCCCATGCCCAATGCCCCATGCCCAATGCCCAATGCCCAATGCCCAATGCCCAATGCCCAATGCCCCATGCCCAATGCCCCATGCCCAATGCCCAATGCCCAATGCCCAATGCCCAATGCCCAATGCCCCATGCCCAATGCCCCATGCCCAATTACCAATTCCCAATTCTCTTTCTCTGTAATATTTCTATCTAAAAAAAAATAAACACTTAGAGAAAAAGCGTTACAAGTAGCTACAATCTTAGGGTAATTAATAGGCTCCGGGTGCCCTCATGCTAAACAGACTCGTTCAATGGTTTAAAAAATTTTTTCAAGGGTTGTTTGGTACAAAGCAGCAAAATACGATTGTAAGAAATAGCTCTTCTCCTTCTTCTCCTCCTCCTCCTCTAAACGATACCGATCTAGAATTCTTGTTTGCGGAACTGTTGGAAGGGGTTCATCAAGCGCGGGGACAAGCTTGGGCGGAAAAATGGTTGCAAAATATTAAACATAGGGTTCCAGAAGAACGCTGGCTGGAATGGTTAAGAAAATTTGGCGATAAGTTGTTAGCTGCAGCATCACCAAATAATGAATTGGCTTCGCGACTGGTGCAGTTGGGAGAGTTGGGAGTTGGCAATGTTTCTAATCTTGCTTACGATATCGGAATGCAATTACTGACGCGCAACCAAGCTGAACCGATATGGGAATATGAAGGTCCTGATGCAAAAACAGAAGCACCCCAAGAAGATGTAACTCCACAAGCCACAGAACAACAAGCAGAACAACTTCAAAGCGATGCAGAAGGGGAATATCAAACCATTACTCTTGAAGAGTTGATGGATTTGATGCAAGATGACGTAAACCTGAGGGCGCAAATAGCCGAACAATTGGGAATTGAAACAGACGATCCTGATGCGATTATCCAAGCTTTACTTAATCAATATCATACCGCTGAATAACCCAACCACTATTTTTATTATTTAAGACCAAAATATTTGACTTTTAAACTTAAGTATGTATTAGGGTTATAGATTTAATCGTCGATATTGTTCTTATGTTTACGGCATTTTCGGATTACTTTAATTTTGTTTGCAAAGCGTATCTTGTCTAGCAAGTTATTTTCCGGAAATTTTGTTAAGTTATCTCTGAAGTTGATTTATATTTTACCGAGTGTTGCGAAAAATCAGCGTTAGTTTGTTGTAATGCTGACTTTTTGCAGGCGTAATTGGCTGCATTTGTAGAAAGGTTCACATACTTTGGTAGCCTATTACGTAATTATTAATGTTTTAACATTGCGCTCATTAAAATCTATGTGAACTACATTTTACAATGCAGCAGATGCTCAGGCGGCTAGTGCAGAGGTTCATAAAGTTTATCCAGGATATTTTTGGTGGTAAGCAGACTCCTTCGATGAGAGAGAGGGAGATGCATACTGTTAGGGAGTTACCAGAACTGACCAATTCGGATCTGGAATTTTTGTTTACCCAACTTTTAGAAGGCGTACATCAAGCCCGAGGACAACATTGGGCGCAAAGATGGCTACAGAATATCGAACATCGGGTTTCTCTACAACGTTGGTTGGTGTGGTTGGAACATTTTGGGAAAAAAGTGTTAGCTTCTTCGGCTCCCAATTACGAGTTGGCTTCGAGAATGGTGGAGTTGGGGGAACTTGAAATTGGAGAGATAGGAGATGTTGCTTACGACATTGGAGTACAGTTGTTAACGCGAAATTCCAAGCAGCAACCAGCTTATTCTATTCCAATATCTATGGAATCTGAAGGTTTAACTCCTGCAACACCTGTATCGGAACAATTAATAATTGAAACATCTGGTGTTAATAACGAAGAAGAACCGATAATTGAATCAATCGCGGTAGATGGTGAATTTGAGGTAGCAAATCATGAAGCGGATTCCCCAGGGCAAGAATTAATCAAAGAATTCGGGGAATTATTATGGGAAGATTATCAGCCTCAGCCCCAAGCTATTACGCCTGAAATTAATCATCTACCTGCATCTCAAGAAGATTTTTCCCGTGTTTTGTACGAACAGGTATTTGAGTATGAGGAAGAATCGGTAACTAATGATAATAGTAATAGCACTGCATTAGAAGAAGAACTGCGAGATAGTTTATATGAGGAAGTATTTGAGTCGGAAGAGCAGTTAGAAGAAGGGCAGTTAGAAGAAGAGCAGTTAGAAGAAGAGCAATTAGAAGACAAAACGGTAATTGCCGAAAATACGAGGCAGCAAACGACTTTTGTTTCCGAGACGCAATCAACAGAAGAAATTGTAACACCTCCTACAACTGAAATTACTCCCGGACAAGATTTAGTACGTAATTTAGGGGATTTATTGTGGGAAGATGAAACAGAGCAAGTCGAAGAAGAAAGTTATCAAAGTGTTGCAGAGCAAGAGTTTATCAATGATTTGAGCAATTTGGTGTGGGATTATCCGGAAGGGGATACCTCAGATACAGTTATTTTACCCACCCCAGATTATGTACCAGATGTTGAGGAGCCTATAAATACAAGTTTTGTACCAGTTGAAAATAACTTTGAAGATTCTGTTGAAAATGAAGAATCAATAGAAAACTTTAATGCTTTGTTGGAATTAGTAGAAGACGAAGAAGAGGTAGAAGAGGTAGAAGAGGTAGAAGACGAAGAAAAAACAGAAATATTTGAAAAATCTACGATTCCACAAGAGTCAATTGCAGCAACAGATGTTTCGGAATTGTCGGCTAAGTTCAACGAAAGTACTAGTTTAGTCAACACCCTTGCTTCTGGTATCGGTTTTCAGCAATCTTCGTCTTTAGTTCTCCACGGGATGGCTATTGATAATGAAACAGTTGCTCAACAAGCACAAGCATGGTATTACCAGGGGCTTGCACAAGCTAGAAGGGGTAATCTTGAGGGTGCTGTTGAATTCTACGAACAAGCAATACAGATTAAACCAGATGTACACGAATACTGGTTTAATCGGGGTTTAACCCTATTTCATTTAGGACGTTTAGAAGATGCCATCGCTTCTTACGATAAAGCGATTGAAATTAACAACGACTTTTATAAAGGATGGTACAACCGGGGTAGAGCTTTAGGTGAGTTGGGATATTTAGAAGATGCGATTGTTTCTTTTAATACCGCACTTGAAATTCGACCCAATTATCAGGAAGCATGGTCTAATAATGGTTTAGCTTTACTAAAATTGGGACGAGTTGATGAAGCTGTATTTTGTTACGATAAGTCTTTAGAATTAGAACCGCTAGATCCAGAAAACTGGTATTACCGGGGTGTGGCGTTGTCTGGGAAGGGGGAATATGAAAATGCCATTGATTCTTACGATAAAGCTCTGGAAATTGAACCATTTTTACATGATGCTTGGATTGATAGAGGTGTAGCCCAAGGGCAATTAGGAGAATGGGCACAAGCTATAATTTCTTGGGATAAAGCTTTAGGATTAAGACCGGATTTCTACTTAACTTGGTTTAACCGAGCAGTAGCTTTTGATAATTTGGGACGTAGAAAAGAAGCAGTTGCATCTTACGATAAAGCTTTAGAAATTGAACCCAACTTCCACATTGCTTGGTACAACCGAGCCGTAGCGCTGTTTTATTTGGAACAGTACGAACAGGCAATACTTTGTTACGATCGCGCTTTACAAATCAAAGCCGATTACTGGGAAGCTTGGCTTGGTAGAGCTAATGCGGCAGAGAAATCCCAGGTTTTTGATTGGGAATTGAGTTTGTCTAGCCCCGTAGCCGGAAGTAATTCCGATTTGAATGCCCGAGGTGAAGAAGGAAAATTAGCTAGTTATTTAGAAGCTTTAAAATATGTTGCTGAGGATATTCACCCAGAAGGTTGGGGTAGACTGCATTTAGCAATTGGTAATTTTTATTACGACATCGGTAAAAGATATTCTTCCCCCCGCGATTATTGGTATCCAGCGGTAGATGAATACAATCAAGCATTAGCGACTATTACCGCAGACGATTTACCCGAACTGCATTTAGAAGTATTACACAATTTCATCAAACTTCTAGTTGGATTGGCAGAAACCACACAAGCCCAACAATTGCATCAATACAGTACCGACTTCTTGCAAGAATTATTAACTCAACCAAATCGTAGTGATGAAAGTAGAAAGCAATTAACTTTGAAAAATATTGCTTTTGAACAACTCGCAGTTGAAATTGCCATCCAATACGGTGAAATAGTCCAAGGTTTAGAAATCGCCGAACATGGTAAAAATGCTTGCTTAACTTGGTTGCTGTACGGTTGGACAGATCAGATTTACTCGCCAAATTACAAGTCGATTTTACAGTTACTTAATCCTACAACTGCTGCAATTTATTGGCATCTCAGCCCTTCTAGTTTGCGTACCTTTATTATCAAACCCAACGCCCCCGAACCCATTCCAGTATTTACACCAATGCTGAATGTAGCGCCAGATGAATTTCCTTTACCCGAAGCAGTAAATCGTTTGGTCGAATTTGAAGATTGGTTAGAAGATTGGAATCGGGAATACGGGGACTATCGCAGCGAAATCAGGAATAAACAAAGTAAAAGAAATCATTCCTGGCGTAAGGATATGGAACAGCGGCTGGCAGCCCTCGGGGAAATACTGAGTATCAACACCATCGAACAGGAACTACAAGGAATCGAAAATCTAATCTTAATTCCTCACCGCGATTTAAATAGATTCCCCTTACACGGATTATTTTCCTCAAAATTCACCATTAGCTATTTACCCAGTCTACAAATAGGATTAAATATCCAGCGACAAAATTCATCTACAAATAAATCCTCGCCAAAACTACTAAGCGTCGAACATCCCGATACAAAAGATTATCCTCCTTTTAAATCTGCTAAATTAGCAGCTTTAGCTATCAGTCAGATGTTCGATAAAGCCCATCGTATTCAGGGAGATAAAGCCACAAAAGCGGAAGTAGAAAATGCTCTTGTAGGAAACTATGACATCTTTAATTTTTACGGTTATGCAAACGACACAGCTAATGCTTCATTATCAGAAATCTTATTAGCTTGGGAAGATAAAATTACTTTAGAAGAAATTTGTCACAAACCCCTTAATCGTTACAATTTATTTACACTATCAGCCTGCGAAGCTGCCATAGAGAAAAAGAATATTACCACCGAATATGCAGGGTTGAGTAGTGGTTTATTAAGTCAGGGAGTTTCCAACGTAGTAAATAGTTTGTGGAGAGTTGAATCAACTGCAAACGCTTTAGTAATGATAGAATTTTATCGCCGATTGAAAGCAGGAAGTACGCCAATCAATGCTTTAAAAGAAGCCGTCGCATGGTTAAGAGAATTGACAGCAGGAGAATTAACAAAATGGTATGAAAACCTGCTCAATCAACTTCCCCCCGAAGGATTGAGAATGAAAGCTCAACTCGCAACGCAATTGTATAGAACAAGTCAAATGGAAGCCGATACTAAACTATACAATCATCCTTATTATTGGGCTGCTTTTGTAATTAGCGGCATTGACAGTTGACAGTACCATGACAGTTAACAGTACCATGACAGTTATCAATTAAATTGTAGGGGAGGCAAATTGTGGTGTACATTTTCTTCCCACAATATTGCCGTTGTGTTACGCCACGAGTAAATTAAATTCAAAGAATACCATTTAAATAATGCCGCAGGGCACCATTGGACAACTGTTGTCAAATATTAGAAATTTTGACGGGCAAGGATGCCCATCCCACAAGAGTTTGATGTTATTTTTGTTAATTAAATTTGATAACTTTGTAAATTAATTTCATAATCATCTTTGATTTTCTTAAGAGGAAACTGTACAAACGAAGCCTCTGTGGTTGATTGCCAATCAAATAGGTTTAGTAAATGAGAGGCAAAAATCTTTGTTACAACCATTGCCATTTGTGCCCCTAAGCAAGCATGTACGCCTCCACCAAAGGGAATAAATTCGTACATTTTACCTTCATTGCGAGGTGCTAAAAAGCGTTCTGGTTCAAAATTATCGGGTTCTGTAAAATATTCTTTCATAATATGAGCCAGTCGCGGTTCGGCAATTACCGTACAACCTTTGTTGTATAGTATTCCATCCAAAACAACTGATTTGATCAAGCGACGGTTAGCAGTTGAGCTAGGTGGTAGTGTTCGCAGAGTTTCCTTAATAGTTGCTTCCAGAAATATCATTTGCTTCAGCAACTCTAGTGAAAAGCTATCTTTTTCTTTGATTAATTCACATTGTTCTTGACGTAACTTCTCAACAAACTGCGGGTATTTTCCCAGCTGAAAGTATCGTACCATTGAGGATTCCTTGTAGGAACTTGGGTTTGTGGTGGTGGGGTTTGTCCATCTTCTAATATTAGAACTTCGCTTTTTGCTTGCTGCATAATTTACCACCAAGTTTAGATTTAGATAAATAAGTATCGCACGGCAAAATTAATTATATATTGTGATTGCGTTCACGTTCACGAAGTATGTCTGAACGGTTTAGTGTTCCCTCAAGGGGGAATGGAACCAAGTAATCCCAGGTTTTTGAAAACTTTAGAATATTAAATTAATTTTGCACGACTACTTGCAGCGGTTTTCACTCTTAAACAATGTAAATTGTACCAAAAGTTTGGGGTTAGAGTTTCGCCCTAAAAGGGCGAGTAATGGTTATTTTGGTAATAAAATAGAAGTAAAAGGTGAAAAACCAATACTAAACCAACCATTCCCTGATTTTTGCAGAAACTAAGTCAATCAAACTTGTAGCAAATATCAAAATAATTAAAATCGCACAGACTTTTTGATATTCAAAAGCTCCAAAGCTTTGATATAAAGAAACACCAATACCACCAGCACCAACAATTCCTAATACAGAAGCTGAGCGTACATTGGACTCAAAACGATATAAAGTAAATGAAGTCCATAGAGGAATAACTTGAGGAATTATTCCATAAATTACTTCTTGAAGTTTGCTTGCTCCTGTTGCTCTAATTCCTTCTACGGGACCTGGTTCAATTGCTTCTACTGCTTCGGAAAATAATTTACCTAAAGCTCCAGCAGTATGTAAAAATAATGCTAAAACGCCAGCAAAAGGTCCTAAACCAACAGCAACTATAAATATTAGAGCAAATACCAATTCGTTGATAGCACGCATTGCATCTAAAATCCGACGAGTGGGTTGAACTACCCAAGCTGGAAAGACATTATTTGATGCTAAAATTGATAGAGGAATTGCTGCAATTGCTGCTAGTAATGTTCCCCAAATTCCCATTCCTATGGTGATTAGTGTATCTACTAAATAAAGTTTCCAAAATGTAAAATCAGGTGGAAAGTATTGGGGAATATATTTAGCTATTCTATTAATACGCTCTGGGTCAAGAAATAACAAAAAATTGAGTTCGCTTTGTATAGCAGATAGAAATAAAACTACAATAATTACGATTAAAAAGAAAATTCTAGTATTAGTTACTAGTTTTGCTTCTTGCTCTAACATTGCTGCAACAGCAGGAGAGATATTAATGTTTTGAGAAGAATCTGAAGCTGGTTTTTGTTTGTTCATTTCCGATTAAGTAGATTAAGCGAATAATTTTATAAGGTGATATAAAACTGTTATTTTTTATCGTTACAAAAAAGTTCACTGATATTTCTTCCAGGTTCTACCTAGGAATACAGTTCAGGAGGCTCTGCCTCGCTTTGGGCTAGAGGCAGAGTCTCTTGAAATTGATTCCTAGCCTGAGACTAGGAACCAGTTGAATTGGTAATTATTAACCATTTGATTTTTAATTGAAAATTACCAATTACCAATTACCAATTACCAATTACTTCTTGATAGCTTCAAGTTTATTTTGTAGCTCTTCAAGTTGCTTTGCTCTATCTTCTTCGCTTAAGTCTTTGTTGGACTCAACTTCTGCTAGTTTCTTAGCAATTTCGAGTTCGCGAATTGTATTCCAAGTTTTGTCTTGAGCAGGAACAAATTCTTTCCATCCTAATGGTTCAAGAACTTCTTTGTTCTTGTAGGTGTAGAAGAAGTCTTTGATTTTCTTCTTCAAGTCTTCTGATAAATCCTTACGATAAGCGATGGGGTCACTAGGAATCAATTCGGATGTCCAAATGACTTTAATGTTCTTACGAGCTTCGGGGTTGGTTTCTTCCAAACGAGACAAAGATTCGCTGTTGTTGGTAGCAACATCAACTTGCTTGTTAGCTACTGCTAAAGCGGTTGCTTCGTGACTACCAGCAAATATTAAACGCTTGAATGCTTCTTTGGGATTAACTGAATTCTTAGCAAATACATAGAAGCTAGGAACTAAGAAACCAGAGGTGGAGTTGGGGTCGTTGAATGCAAAAGTGAGCTTCTCAGAGTTCTCAACAACATACTCATCACCTTTGTTTTCACCTAATGCTTCAGCTTCACTAGCAACTTTGCTATCTTTGTGAGTGATTAGGTGAGATACGTAACCTTTTGTGCCATCAGAGTTAACGGTTTGAGCAAATACTTCTGCATTGGATCTTCTTGCTGCTTCAACGTAGGATTTACCACCGTACCAAGCAATTTGAACGTCTCCAGCTTTCATTGCTTCAATTACACCAGCATACTGGGTAACGTAGAAAGGCTTTACAGGTACACCAACCTGCTTTTCCATTTCTTTGATGAAGGGGTCCCAGATAGGCTTTTGGTTAGACTGGGATTCTGTGGAAATAATACCAAATTTGATTTCGCTGACTTCTAAAGGTTTCTGAGTATCAGAAGCAGAATCACTCGAAGAACTACAAGCAGCGAAAACTATGGAACCTGTAATAGCTAACGCAAACAGACCAGCACGCTGCATTAAAGAACGTCTTTTCATTGTTTATTCCTAATGTTCTAAGTATTTTACGTAAAAATATTGTTTAAGTTGAGCAAAACTATGCCAACTCACCGTGTCCTCTCATTACCAGTTCGTCCGCTGCGGAGCCATAAATAGCTTCCAGTTTCTCGTCATTCAATTCTACGGTTGCACCATCAAACATTACTGTACCAGTTCTTAGAGCGATAGCACGGTCGCAATAACTACGAACTATCTGAATTTGATGTAAAGAAGTTACTACAGTAATTCCACTTTGTCGATTTAATTCAACCAGTAACTCCATGACCTTACGAGAAGATTCGGGGTCTAAAGAAGCGATGGGTTCATCTGCAAGAATAATTTTTGCACCTTGTACCAAACAACGAGCAATTGCTACTCTTTGTTGTTGTCCTCCCGACAGCATGGAAGCTCTTTTGTAAGCTTGTTCAAGAATTCCAACTCGTTCTAGTGCTGCAAGTGCTTGCAGTTTTTCTTCCTTAGTAAATAAGCGAAATGTTGACCTAAAGGTGGATAGTCGCGATAGATTTCCAACAAGAACATTTTCGATTACAGTTAGGCGATTCACCAAATTAAACTGCTGAAAAATGCAGCCAATCTGACTTCTTAAAGACCTAATCTTGGAATGAAAATTTCCGTCGGTTTGTAAAGCTATGTCAAAGATAGCAACACTACCAGAATCTCCACTATGTAAACCATTCATATGGCGTATTAGTGTGGATTTTCCGGAGCCAGAAGCACCAACAAGAGCAACCATTTCACCCTCATTAATAGTACAGCATACCTTTTTGAGCGCGGGTTTACCTTTGAAACTTTTCGACAATTTAGTAACTTCGATTGCAACCGTAGTAGTCATTTTTTGCAATTTGAGATGTATCTAACCTAGATATAGCCACTAACTATAAGTTTGCGGCTGCAATGCGTTTAGAGCAAGTGAAGTTACTCAAAAAAATAAATAATTTGTGTTTATAACACTTGACAGTTGACTATAGCTGTTGTGTTAAAACAACCTGTTCTGCATTAGTTATAAACTTTAAATCCAGATGTTTTTAATTTAAGGTTTATTAGTTAAAAATAAATTATATGCAAGGAATTATAGCGTTAAAATTTATCATAAAAAGATACATTTTAACAACAATTTTCAAAACATGATAAGTTTTTTTTTATTCTAATACGAATTTATCAAAAACTTTATTAGGAATGGCCGCAACTGGCATATCTTTCTCGTAGGGTGCTGTGACACTTTGAGAAGTTTTGAACGTAGTAATAACCTTTTTATAGTGTCACGCACCAACGGACATTCTGACAATTGCGGCCATTCCTGTTTATATTTAATAACTCTTATATTTTTTAAATAAAAGTATATATAGGTTCGTAGTTGTGCGGTCTTCGCTAAATATTTAGGGCTGTACTCAAAGCGTTTTCCTAGAATAGTCCTTACGTACAAACAATGATTTACCGCTCAGAACTAATGGGACAGACCACTCGGTATAAAACAATTTATTTTATTTCAAATAATTAATAATCCGCAGGATTGATTTTTGTCACCCTTAATAGTATTGTGACCATTGGGTAGCAATTAGGCATTTAGACCTGATGGAAAAAGTTGATAATCAATGGCTGCGCTCACTCACAGCACTTACTCCGGAAACAGTTATTCAACTGGCATCTAAACTAACTCAATGCTGGCAGGTTAGCTATGAAGCTATTCCCCAACAAGGGTTATCATTATTACAACTACAAGATAGTGTCTTTAAAGAACCTTACTACCTAGGAGAAATTCCTCTTTCAACTGCTCGGGTCAGGTTAGAAAATGCCGATGGGCAGAGTTATGAGGGAGGTGTCCAAGTGATGAGTGATGTGCCAGATTTTGCAACATCATTGGCAATTTGCGATGCCATTTTCTCTAACGAGTTGATGGGATGGGAGCAAGTTGCTGAGTTAATCGAACGAGGACGGACTATTCGACAAGAAGAAGACCGTTTAAGGAGCGCAATGTTAGCAAAAACACGAGTTGATTTTTCTTTGCTGGATGGAGACTAAACCAATGCTAATGGTTGATTTACCTTTGATTTGGCAAGATGTTGTACAGCAGCAAATTTTTAGACAGCTACTCAGTTGTACTAGCTTACCCGGAACTATTGCCGATTTGAGTATACATCTGGGAGAAAATACTGCTTTGATTGGGGTTTTGGCGACGTTGTTAGATAATACGGTAACTTTGCATGATGTTAATGGATTAGTTAGCAATGGAAATCGCCGTTTTTTAAGTAGTCCCGATGCACCCCTATCAGAAGCGCGTTTTATTGTCGCAGATGCTGCTATTCCCCCCACTAAAAATTTTAGTTGTAATTTGGGAACCCTTGACAGTCCAGAATTTGGAGCCACGGTAATTCTCAAAGGACAGCAAGTTGGTAGTGGTGAATTAAATTTAAATTTAACCGGCCCCGGGATTCCGTCCCAAGATGGAAAACAGCATAGGCTGTCTTTGAAGGGATTTCATCAAGATTGGCTTGTTCGTCGTCAAGAATTGGTAAGTAATTTTCCTTTAGGAATTGATTTTATTTTGGTAGATGCTACAAAGGTTGCAGTTATTCCGCGAACAACAAATGTGAGTAAGGACCACCGGAATGTAGAGACGTAGCACTGCTACGTCTGTACAGTTAGGAGTAGTGGGAGCCGGAATGCTCGTTTTCCCCATTACCCCAATTAACAATTAACAATTAACAATTAACAATTACCAATTAACAATCCCCAATCCCCAATCCCCAATTCCCAATTCCCAATTACCCATTACCAATAAAGGATAAAACAAGTGGGATATGTTGCCATCAAAGGTGGAGAAAACGCGATTTCTGAAGCAACTGCTCTATTAGAGTTTTTGCGAGTCAATAATCAAGCTGACCCTCCTTTATCTATTAATAGTATTCAGCATCAATTACATGCACTGCATAGTCGAGTTTTATCGGAAGGAGGAATATATCATCCCGAATTAGCTGGGCTTGCAATTAAACAAAGTGCGGGAGATACTTTAGAAGCTGCTTTTTACTTGCGGGCTTATCGCTCCACCTGTCCGCGTATTGGAATTACACCAGTACAGAAAACCGAGCAGATGCGTTTGATTCGTAGGATTTCCGCAGCTTTTAAAGAAATTCCTGGGGGACAAATGTTAGGTCCCACTTCTGACTATTTACAACGATTATTTAAATTTGATTTACTCAAGGAATCTCCGGAGCGCTTTCGGGAGATTGCTAAAACTTGGCTGGAGAATATACCCGACGAACAACTACCGGATAGCTTTCCTAAAGTGCTAGATAGTTTGCGAGCAGAGGGTTTAATACCACCTGTAGAAAGTAAACCCAGTCAACCTTTTGATATTACCCGCGAACCACTGGTATTTCCAGTTCCACGTTCGGCTGCTTTAGCTACCATGTCCCGTGCTGAAACTGGTTCTTTGTTAGCAATCGCTTATTCTAATATGCGCGGTTACGGTAATATTCACCCCACAGTGGCAGAATTGCGCGTAGGATATTTACCTGTAATGCTTCCCCATCCTATCTCTGGTGAACTGATGGAAGCTGGTAATATATTAATGACTGAATGCGAAATTGTCGCGATGTACCAAGCATCTGAAGAAGATAGTAAACCTACTTTTGGCTTGGGTTATGGTGCTTGCTTCGGTCACAACGAAGTTAAAGCAATTTCCATGGCAATTCTCGATAGAGCTTTACAAAAAGGAGAACAGCAAGGAGTTGACAATCCTTCGGAAGATTCGGAATTTGTTTTACTTCATATTGATGGTATTGAATCGATGGGTTTTGCTTCTCATTACAAAATGCCACACTACGTTACATTCCAATCCGACCTCGATAGGTTAAGAACCACGCAACAGAAAGGAGAAAAATCGTGAATCCCATGTTGCAAAAATCTCTTTCTGACACGCAAGCTGATTTATCATTAGTAAACTCACAAGAAAATTCTCAAGACACAAATTCACAAGAAGATATTTCTACCAAGGAATTTGGTTTTCTTGATAGCTTTGCTAAAAAAGAGATTCGCCGAACTTTGCTTAAAGCGGTGTCAATTCCCGGTTATCAAGTTCCCTATTCCTCCAGAGAAATGCCCATTGCTCGAGGTTTTGGTACTGGTGGTTTGCAAATTACTTTATCCCTATTAGGTAAAGATGATGTTTTAAAAGTTATCGATCAGGGCAGCGACGAGTCTGTAAATGCAGTTAATATTCGCAACTTTATTTCTAAAACTTGTCCGGGGATATCCTTAACCAAACACACACCAGAAGCAACGATAATTCAAACCCGTCACCGCATACCTGAATTTCCTTTGAAGCTTGGACAAATACTGGTATTGCAAGTGCCATATCCTGACCCATTAGTGATTGTAGAAAACAGCGAAGCCAAACGGAAACAAATGCATGGTGAAGGTGACTATGCTCGATTATGGGTCAAACTCTACGAAGAAATAGTCAAATTTTCTGAAATTAGAATTTCTCACCGTTATCCTACCCGAATTAACGGACATTACGTTATTGACCCTTCTCCCATACCGCGTTTTGATGTACCAAAACTCCATCAGGTTCGGGGACTACATTTATTTGGAGCGGGACGAGAAAAGAAAATCTATGCGGTGCCTCCATTTACTGATGCTCATCCTTTATCCTTTGAGGATGTTCCTTTTCGGGTAGAAGATTTTAACGATGCTGAGGGAAATCGTCGTCCCTGCAATCGCTGTGGTTCTACTAATAGTTATCTTGATGAATTTCTGGATGAAGAAGGTTCTCGGGTTTATCAGTGTTCTGATAGTGATTATTGTAATAGTATGTTAACCGGAGATAATTATGCAGCCAATTCTTCAAGTACGGGAATTAACTAAATTTTACGGTAAAGGTTGTCCATCTTGTCTCGAAAATACCGGTGAATATAACGCTAATACAAATATTTGTTCTGATTGCGGAACTGTTGTAGCTATGCAGCGAGTCTCTTTTGACCTTTATCCAGGAGAGATTCTAGGGATTATGGGTGAATCCGGTAGCGGTAAATCTACTTTGGTCAAATGTCTTTATTTTGACGAAGTACCGACAGATGGTAAAGCGATATTTTATGACAAACGGGATAAAGATAAAGCCCAGAATGTGTTTCAACTCAATGCAGCTCAACAGCGCTGGTTGAGAAATCATCGTTTCGGGATGGTATATCAAAATCCTCATGCTGGATTAAATTTTCGAGTTTCAGCAGGTGGTAATATCGCTGAAAGGTTGTTGATGTCGGACATTCTCAACTATAGACAAATTCGCGATCGCGCTCGTAATCTTTTGACTCGTACTGAAGTTTTACCGGAAAGAATGGACGAATTACCATCAAACTTTTCTGGTGGTATGCAGCAGCGAGTACAAATTGCTCGTGCTTTAGCAACCGATCCACCGTTGTTGTTTCTAGATGAAGTCACGACGGGGTTGGATTTGTCTGTACAAGCCAAAATTCTAGATTTAATTATGGAAATTCAGCAACAAC
>JBCBPQ010000139.1:0-18638 GCA_039820645.1 Cyanobacteria bacterium J06633_8
AATACTTATATTTTCCTTATGCTCAATCATGAAAAAAATAAATACAATACAATACAGTAATTAAATATATTATTCGATAATTAATAAATCAGCACTCACTACTCATCACTCATTACTCATTACTCATTACTCCTTACTCCTTACTCCTTACTCCTTACTCATTACTCATTACTCATTACTCATTACTCATTACTCATTACTCAAACGAAGTGAAATACCAAATCGGTGGAAGTCTAAAAAAAGATTCTCCTAGCTATATAGAAAGAAAAGCAGATTCACAAATATATGATGCATTAATTCAAGGTGAATTTTGCTATGTGTTTAATTCCCGTCAAATGGGTAAATCTTCGCTGTTGGTAAAAACTCGCGCTCGTTTGCAAGAAAATGGTCATATTTGTACTACTGTAGATATGACTAATATCGGTAGCGAACATGTTACCCCGTTGCAATGGTATAAAGGTGTAGTCGGTGATATTTGGTCTGGTTTTGGACTACCGGGGAAAGTAAATTTAAAAAATTGGTGGAAGGAACAGGAAGATATTTCTCTATTACAAAAACTGAGTAGATTTATCTCCGAAATCTTGCTCGTACAGTTTCCCACCCAAAGATTATTTATATTTATTGACGAAATAGATAAGATTCTCAGTCTGGATTTTTCTGTAGATGATTTTTTTGCTTTAATTCGTTACTGCTATAACCAAAGAGCGATTAATCCAGAATACGAAAGAATTACTTTTGCAATGTTTGGAGTTGCTACCCCTACCGATTTAATTCAAAATAAAAAATCAACACCATTTAATATTGGACGCTCTATAAAATTAACAGGTTTTACTTTCAATGAATCTCTCTGTTTAGCACGAGGATTCAATTTAAATACGATTGAATATTCCCAAGCTGTTTTACAAGAGATATTAAAATGGACGGGAGGACAACCATTTTTAACTCAAAAAATCTGTTACCTTGTAGCTCAATTTAGTAGTGAACTAGTGGGGGAGTGGGAGACAAGGGGACAAGGAGATGAAGATAAATATAATTATACCAATTCCCCATGCCCAATCCCCCCTTCGGGTTCACCACTCCCCTCAACGGAGGGAACCTCCGGACGGGGGTGGATTCACAATCCCCAAACTTTAATTTCCAATATTGTAGAATCAAAAATAATCGAAGGTTGGGAATCTCAGGATGAACCGTTACATTTACGAACTATTAGAGACAGAATTCTAAATAATGATTTAATGGCAGCCTGTTTATTAGGATTGTATCAGCAAATTATATCAGGTCAAGAAGTATTACCCGATGATAGTAAGGAAAAGATTGAATTACTTTTATCAGGGTTAGTGGTAAGTCAAAGAGGAAAACTCAAAGTAAAGAATCTTATCTATCAAAGAATTTTTGATTTAAAATGGGTTGCCAAACAAGTTGATAGTTTACGTCCTTATTATCAAAAAATTAATACTTGGATTGCTTCCGGACAGCAAGATAAGTCTCAATTGTTAACGGGAGAAACATTACATAAAGCAATAGCTTGGTTGGAGAAAAAACAGTATTCCGATATTGACTATCGTTTTATTACAGCCAGTCAAGCAGAAGCAAATAAGGAAATTAAACGAGATTTAGATACAGAAAAAGTTGAAAAACAACAGGCAAGATTTGCTCTACAAGCAGCCAATGAAGCGATTCTAATATTAGCATCGGCAAGAAAAACTGCCAAACGAAATGTCAAAAAAATCCGTCTTGGTAAACGTTGGATTATCGGTATTACTCTAGCTGTTACCTTTATGGTTATAATTCTACGCTGTAGTGGTTTATTACAGCAAATGGAATGGAATACCTTTGATAGATTTATTCAGAATCGTCCTTCAGTAATTGACCCTCGCGTGGTTATAATAACCATTGACGAACCGGACTTACAACAAATTGGACAGTATCCGATTCCAGATAAAGTTTTAGCCCAAGCACTGAATAAATTAAAAAGCTATAATCCCAGAAATATAGGACTTGATTTATACCGAGATTTACCAGTAAATCCAGGCTACGATGAATTAACGCAAATTTTTGAAACTACCCCTAATTTAATTGGGATTGAAAAGTTTGTCGGTTCTAAAGTTGCACCACCACCAGTTTTAGATAAACTTGGACAAGTAGGATTAGCCGACCAAGTTTTAGATGCAGATGGAAAAGTACGTCGGGCTTTGCTTACAGTGGGTTCGAGCAAAACAAAAATACGCTATAATCTCAGTCTAAGGTTAGCGTTAGATTATTTGAAATCGGAAGGTATTACACCAAAACCTCAGAAAAATAATTCCCATCATATACAGCTGGGAAAAACAGTATTAAATCCTTTTCAATCGAATGATGGTGGTTACGTTCGCGCCGATACAGGTGGCTACCAAATATTACTTAACTATCACGGGACTATAGAAAACTTTGATAACTTTTCGATTACAGATTTATTAAACAATAGAATACCACCACAAGCAATCAAAAATCGCGTTGTCTTGATAGGTTCAATTGCTGAAAGCATCAATGACTTATTTCAAACACCTTACAGTACTAATTTGTTTGGATTTCCCCAACAAATGGCTGGAGTGACAATTAATGCAAATATCGTCAGTCAAATATTGAGTGCTGCTTTGGAAGGAAAGCCGATGTTAAAGGTGTGCTGGGAACCTCTAGAATGGCTGTGGATATTATTGTGGTGTGGGATGGGTGCTGTACTAAGTTGGCGTTGGAAGTCTGTTTATATTGTATTCTTGGTAATTATTATTGCAGCATCGGGATTAATAGGAGTTGCTTACATGGTATTTAACATTGGTTGGTGGATTCCGGTTATTCCTGCAATTTTGGGATTAGTAATTGCAGCTATTAGCTTACCAATTTTTACCGCTAGGGAATTAGAAAAAATTCAGCTTCGTCAAATTGTCGAGTTGTTGGTTACCGCAGCAAAAGAGCAACCAGCAGCAGGGAAAATTGCGATTGAATATCTTAAGCAAGGGGAAAGCGAAGAAAATCAAGATTTGATTGAAGAAATCATTTTTAATATCTCTTTGAATCAATAATATGACGGTTTGAAGTATGTTTTTATAAAACCATATATCTTACTTTTCTTACTTTTCTTACTTTTATGAATTATTAAATAGTACTGTGTATCCTATTTATCATCTTTTGAAAGCAAACAAATCATCGAGTAGAAATATATAAATAATTTATTGATTTTTTTATTTCGCCACATGGATTTTGTTATACAATTATTTTGGTAAATAAAATAAGTCAGAAAAAATTGTCAGGACCTTAATTGAAAGTAATGGAATTTAAGGTGAAGCTATAAAGTAAAAAAAATACATATAGAGGTAAATAAAAATGGGCGATTCGATTATTGAACTACTCGACGAACTACCATCAGACAACCTTACAGTAAAGACATTAAACGCTCTGGATTTTGTTGTACCTGGAGAATGGGATAATGTCGTCGGTTGTGACAAAACTATTTCAGTCATAACCGGAGCAGATGATGCGGATACAGTTATGCAAATCCGCAATCGGATGATTGAGTTATATAACGATAAGGATAATGGCTATCAGGGAGCCATGTGGTATTACAACCTTGTGGAAAGTGCCGACGGAGCTTTGGGTGCTGCTGCAATGGCAAACAAGATTGGTGAAAAAATAGGTTTTCTCAACTTCTTAAATGAAGTAACCCCTAAAGCTGATACCGTTCAATCTATTGATTTAAGTTTGAAAATTGTCGCCGAGTTAATCGCCTATTCTAAACTTAACGGTATTCAACTCAACCCTGCAAGATTTGTGTCTGAATTAAGGGAAAACTACTGTGGAGCTTCCCTGATGCGGATGGCTGCTTTAGTTTGTATCGATGGCTTACTTCCTTTAGGTCCAGACTTCATGCAAAAAGTTCATGGTACCCTTAATTCTGGAGGGAGAGACGCGCTACAAAAAAATCCTGCTTTTGGAGCCATTGCAGAATCAATTCCTAGCGATGATAAAGTAGGGTTTATCGATTCAACCTTCACCGCAGTTTCCGGGTGGATGGATAATCTAGTTAGTTCTGCGGGTTTAACACCACAATCAATTTTAGACAAGTTCCATGGGTTTATCGAGTTCTCTGACGATAAATTGGATTTTGTCGCCGCTTTTCTAGATCAAGCTACTAATTATTTTTCCCATACTGGTACCCAAACCGTAGCTAAGAAATTGATTTTACGTGCTGCTGAGGATGTTTAGTCAGCGATTTTGTCTAAAGTTGATTAATATTTTGGTTAAGCCAAGGCATTCTCAGAGCAAATAGAAATTAAATTAATGTCACAAACAGGACAAACTAATCATGAAAAATTGGACTAGAAATCAACACCTAGTCTATGCATTTATTTGCGTATCATCTCTTGGAGACGGTAAAATTAATACATCTGAAAAAGAAGCTTGGTGGGGTAACTGCAATGTTATTGTGCCAGATATGTCTAAGGATGAATATAGTAAGGTGGTAACAGAAGTGAGCGACGAGTTTGAGAAACTTGGCGACGAAGATGCACGCAAAGCTCAATACAAAAATTCATTAGAAGCTCTCAAAGAAATTTTTACCTCCGATCAAGATCGCTTTAACGTGATCAAAAACCTGGCTTATATTGTCCGTGCCGACAAAGTTACCGAAGACAAAGAAAAGGAAATGGTTGAAGAAGCTGTGAAAGTTCTTGATATGACTGACAAGGTAGACTTATCCATACAGTCAATCTTATATGTCAATTTAAAGAAATAATTTTTACGGGGTGACAAGCACCCCAAATAACTACTGAGCAAGGGCTTTGGGTATATCGCCAGTAATATTTTTGCTGTCATCATCAATAGTATTGAAGCGGTATTCGCCAAAATATTCTCGGTATAACCCACAGCTAACTGTGGCTAGATTTCCTACTATATGTACCAATCCCAAACTTTTTAATTTAAATGCTATCTCTTGCTCTAAATGAATCGGTGTAGATTCTTTGATTACTTGTTGAAAACCATTTGCTAAATCGGAATTGTGGTGAAGGTGCCACAATTGTTGGTGTAAATGACTTTTAAAAATACCTGTATCTGTAGCTGCATCTTGCATTAAATATTTTAAGGGAATTTGACTATGTGCGCTATGATAAAATGCCAATCGCACTAAATAAGGGAATCCCCCAGTTATCTCCATTAATTGTTCTAATTCTGAAGTTAAAATTTGTATTTTATGACGTTGTGCTAAATCCTCTACCTGGAATATTGTAAAGGGAGATAATTCAATTGCTAATCCGATATTAAACGGAGACCTATTGATTGGCAAGGGAATATAAACATCGGTAGAGTTAACAATTAATAGTCGTAACTTTTGCCAAACATCAACATTTTTACCTTCCTCGTGCCAGCTTCTTAATAATGCTAAAAAATCGCGGGCTATACTTGGATATTCAAATAACTGATTGATTTCATCAAATGCTAATATTGCAGGATAGGATATTTCTTTTAAGATGTAATCTCGGAAATAAATGGTGCAGTTTACCAAGGCTCCCATATCTTCATCCCAGTATTCTTTTAATTTGGATTTGATTCCTAACTGATGAGTCACATTAGCGCACAGCCACCGCAATAATTTTTCGGTAGAAGTGAAGATTTTGGTTTCGGCATTATCTAAACTTAAGCATACAGTTTGATAATTCTGAGAATTTCCATAAGCGAGTATTCTCGACATTAAGGAACTCTTTCCCATTTTTCGCGGTGCTTTGATGCGGATTAATGCACCCGATTGAAAGATTTCTTCATAACAAGTTTTTTCTATATCTCGCTGAATATAAAAAGGAGAAGATAAAGGTACTTGCCCATCTGGGTATTCTAAAGTTTTTTTTGATAATATTTTAATTGAATTGGATTTCTTTACACAATTAGATGAATTTTCCAGTTGTTGTTTTAGTACCGCACAACAATTAGTTTTATTAACTTTTTCATCAACAGAAGCTGAAATCATTTTCCATAATTGAGGTGCTACCAATTGCTTAATATAAGCTTCAGAATAATTATTCTCTTGAGCAATTTGAGCGTAAGTTTTTTGAGTTTCCTTAAGAGATTCTTCTAGGATAACTTTTTGGATAAAACTTAAGGATTTTCCTGTTTTATTGCAAATTAGTTCTTCAGCTACTTTGATGATTTCTTTAATACTATTCATCTAGAGAAATCCTAATTTATAAATTAAAAGAATATATCAATCGTTTTTCTCTGTTGATATAATTATAATTGTCTCAAATAGAAAATTGTATTGCAATATACTAAAAGTTAGATATATTTAAAGCTCCATTGGTTTTTAACCATTGCTTTTGTTGGGAATTTAATCCCAAAACCTCTGTAAACAGCGCTCCTTTAACGCGACAATGGGAAAAATCAACTCCTTGTAACTGAGCATTTTTGAGATTAGCGTGTCTTAAATCGGTATTCCCTAAATTAGCGTTTTCTAAATTGGCACCTTTTAAATTAGCTTTGAATAAAGAAGCACCATCGAGATGGGCACCAATCAAGTCAGCATTCTGCAAACAGGCTAATTCTAAAGCTGCTTTTACTAAAATAGCATTAGTCAAATCGGCATTACTCAAATCAGCACCAATTAAATCCGCTTCTGTTAAGTCGGCTCCTTGAAGAATTGTTTCGTTTAATTGCGCTTTTTCCAAATCTACCCTTCGCAATAAAGCATTAGTTAAAATAGCCCCTTCCCAGTTAGTTTCGCTGAGATTTGCATCATCAAAATTAGCTCCCGTACAATTACTTGCTTTGAAAGTAGTTTTAAAAAGATTTGCTTGAGTTAAATCGGCTTCTGTTAAATTAACTCTTTCTAGACAAGCTTCACTGAGATTTGCCTGGTTTAAACAAACAAACTCCATTTGAGCATGATTTAATTTAGCATTTCCTAGATTAGCCGTAGTTAAATTAGCACTATTTAAATTAGCCCAAAATAGACAGCTACGAAGCAGGATTGCACCATTCAAATTTGCTCGATGTAAATTAGCTCTATTAAAATCTGTATCAATTAGTACGGACTCACTTAAATTAGCGTTACTTAAATCAGCATTATTGAAATTAGCATAGCTAAAATCAGCATTGCTTAAGGCAACACCGTTTAAAGAAGCTTGACTTAAGCAAATATGCTGAAAATCTCTTTCTCCAGCTAGATAATGTTGGAGAATTTGGTTGATATTCATTGTTTGTATTATTTTTTCGGAATTTTTGATAAGTGTCACAAATGCAATTGTATTTGTAACTCATTTACACTTGTTGTGTATTTATCTTTACAATAATTAGCTAAAATGTACAACTATTAATAAGTAGCTTTTAACAATCAATTTAATAAGAATAAATTGGTCTATATTGGTGAAGTTTATGAATTATATGTATTGACAAAATAACATTTTTATGTAGATAGTAATAGTTTACTGTATTTATTACTGCGTTAAGATATGAACTTTATGTATTTTCAATCTGTTTAAAAATTGAAATAATCTTTTTATAAACTGAACTATAAAACCTCTTCCAAGGTTCAATTGAACAAGAGATTCAACGGGAGCAAATCAGTTAGACATAAATGGAACACCTTTGTTTGTAATCAAAGATAAAGTATTTTCCCGAGCAGTTGAGCTATCGGAATTAGAAAATTTGTTGCCTGAAGTTAGTCAAGCATGACTAAGTTAATCAAATACCCTTAATTAAAAGAGGAAAAAACGAATGGCTACCTATCTCTCATATATTGAAAACAGAAGAGATTTCCCTTTATACTTGAGAAATTTCGCAATCGATCATCCTAAGCAGGGAGAATGGCTACAGGTAAAACCACGTGGTGTATTGAAGTATTCTGACTTGACAAAAGCAGACCGACAAAAACATATAATTTCACCTTACAAAGATAAACCAATTGTCATACATTTCAATCAAAATTACACATTCGCTATTTGGCAGCAGGATAAGGGAATTTATGGCAAAGGTTGGGATGGACCTACATCAGATCGACCTATAACTGATTTTTCTAGCTACCAAAATTTGTCTACCCCTTACACAACAGTTGATTGCAAAGAGGCTCATTTATGTCTGTGTTCCGACGGGGAAGATTTCTCCTTAATCATTGATCGACCTATGGGAACTGTAGATGGGGTCGGATTTCTACGTTTGCATAGTTTGCATCTTGATGGTGGACTCTCTAATTATCAGACGTTATCTTTATTGAGTATCGGTGGTTGGGATGTTTCGGGCACTTGGGATGATGCCTTGGATTGGGCTAAAGATCGTAAGAACGAGGCTGAGGACACTGTTAAGCGTACCGCACAATCGCTGGTTTGGGATCATTTGGATGAATTAGAGAGTACTATTAGTCGCGAGCTGAACAATTTAGAGCATACGATTAGCAGAGCTTGGGGTGATACTGTTAAAGAAGCCAAAGAGTTGTACCACGAGGCGGAAAAAGTAGTTAAGGATCTTGGAAATAAGTATTTACGCGATATTGCTAATGATGAAATCAACAAGATCGAGAAAACCCTCGGCGACATTAAGGATGCCTGGAATCAATTTGTAACAGAGGAGACCAAAGAATTCGAGATTGTCAAGAAGTCCTTGAAAAACGGAGACATCAACTCTAATACAATCATCGCCGTGAAGAAGATGATATGTGCCATCCTTGAGACCCCTATAGGTAACGAAATAAAAGACAAGTTTAGTGGAATTGGTTTGGCTTGGAATGTAAAAGGGGACTTAGGAGCTGGACTTGTAGGTGAATACGGCGTTGGGTTTAATATTTGGAGTTTGGTCGAAAATAATGCACTTCAAGGGGAAGTCTATCTCACTGGAGAAGCAACTTTCGGGGCTGAGGAAGGAGTTGAGACTGGTTTTCAACTCGATTTAAAAAATAAGAAGTATCCTAATGGTGGAGTAACCACTGGAGCAAAAGCTAAAGTAACTTGTGGCTTAAATATCGGAGAAGGTTGTGAGGTGTCTGCGGAAATTCAATTATCAGAAGGATCTCCTGTAGTTACTGGTTTTTCGATCAACTTTGATGTTGGCGAGGAACTTGACGCTGGATCTATTGAAATTGGCGGTACGGCCGTTCTTGCCGAAATTAGTGTTCCCTAACCTCGCAGATGTTCGATTCATCGCGATCGTATAAAAGCCAGTAGCCAGTAGGGTGCGTTAACGAAGTATAACGCACCATTAACACACTCCCGATTTGACACAATTAAAATCCCAACTACCTACAAATACCGCGACAAACTCAACTCAAACCCCGGCAACAAATTCCCACCAAACAACTCCGTCGGAAGACTTTTCACTTCCACATCAACCCCCTGACGATAAACTTCCACCTGCTGCTCTTGAGGATTAATCAACCACCCCAATTTCACCCCAGCATCCATATATTCGAGCATTTTTTCCCGTAGCATTTCCAAATCATCCGTCGCCGATCTTAACTCGATAACAAAATCCGGTGCAATGGGTGGAAATTTGCGTCTTTGTTCCGGAGTGAGTGATTCCCAACGTCCCTTTTTTATCCAAGCAGCATCAGGAAAACGATTTGCACCGTTAGGTAATTTAAATACAGTAGAAGAACTAAAAGTATAACCGAGATTAGCTTGTCTATTCCAAATTCCCAAATCGATAATTAAATCCGCTTCTCGATTGCCGCTATCCCCTCCCATTGGTGGCATAATAATTAAATCTCCCGTTTTCGTGCGTTCAAACTGCAACTGATGGTTATTTTGACATAGTTTATAAAACTGTTCGTCACTCAGTTGAATAGTATCTAAATTTAATTTAAAAGCAGTCATAATTCTATATACAGTTGTCGGGGATTTGATGATTAATAAATATATAAAAACCGCTTGAGGTTGAAAACCTCAAGCTAATAGCATAAGTCCATAAAAATGGACTAAAAAATATTACAATGACGCAATCAATTTTCTAATTACAAAACTTGCCGTACTTCCTCAAAATTATTCGCCAAAGTTATACTCCGCAAAATTGATTGCAATTGTTCTACATCGCTAATTTGAGAAATTTGAGGCATTAATTCCAAACCCTGCTGACCAAATTTTGCTTGTAAAATAGTTCCTATACTAGATACTATTCCTCTTGCTTCACCACGTGCTTCACCACGTGCTTCACCTTCTTGTAATATTTCTTGATACCAAGGAGATTCGCGTAAAACAGCCATATCCCACCTCATGATGTCTCTAACAACGGCACTTTCTAACACAAAGGTAGCAAAAAATGCTAAAACGGTCTCAAGTTGATTTAAATTTTCATCTTCACGCAAAAGTTGTAATGCTTCTCTAATCGTAGACTCATTATCTCCTCCTTTAAGAATTGGTACAAATGGAAGTAACGATGGTAAAGGTTGTTGAAAAGGAATATTAACATCAACTTCCCACAAATTAATTACCCGGTAATCTTGAATTGCTCTTAACCCACCAAGATTTGATGTAAAATTTGTGGGTATTTCTACATCAGAAACTGGTAAAATATTAATTAATACTGGGTAAGTTGGTAATTCGTATTTTTCTTCAGCAAGGGCTGCATAGGAACGCATTCGTCGTGGCATTTTAGAATTGTAGCGTAATTGCAATTCATTTAATACCAGAAAATCCCCATATTCAGGACTTCTTACTCGGATTAATACATCATTTTCACGACTTATCCATTGAAATTCCCCGGACAAAATTTCCCCTGCTTGAATATCGGGAATATTTGTTACCCATCGTACCCAATTATTGGGTGCAAGACTAATTAGTTTTTTCGCGCTTGTATCAGCGGGTTTCGACATTTTGATAGATGCAGGCTTTACTTGTTAATCTTAATTTTCAACTCTAGCTTAGAATCTATCTCTTCCCTTTAATAAAAAGTTATAAATAACTATCAAAACTATCATTAAAATCTCCTTGGTAAATATTAATATACAGATATCAATCCAAAATTTAAAATCAAGATGAGACCGAGAACGATAGAAACTTTACGCGAAGTAGCAAATAGGTTGTTAAATGAAGGTGACTATGAATTAGCATTCGAGAGCTTTGAGGAATTATTAGAACGTGAGGGGGAATCGATAGAAGCAACTATTGGTGCTGCTACTGCTTTAAATGGTTTAGAAGAATATTCCGATTCCCTGGAGATGATTGAAGAAGCATTGGGAATTGAACCAGATAATTATCAATTGTCTATAGTCAAGGGAGAAGCATTGAGTGGGTTGAATCAATATGAGTCAGCTGTTGTTTGCTATGAAAGAGCATTAGAGTTAAATCCACCATCAGAGACTGTAGCTGAAATTTGGAATTATAAATCGATTTCACTTTACGATAATAATCAATATCAAGATTCTATTGAAGCAATTAATAAAGCATTAGAATTTAATTTAGAATCATCTAAGGTTGGTGATGCTATTTATTTACAAGCTCGTTGTTATGCTTCTCTGCAACAAGATGGATTAGCATTAGCATCTTTAAAAATAGCTTTGGAATTAAAATCAAGTTTGAAAGTTTGGATTAAAAAAGCACCCGAATGGAATCGTTTTGAGTCCGATACGAGATTTCAAGTTATCGTCGGAACACAGTGTAATCAAGAATCTATTGAACAGTTTTTTAATCAACTCCGGAAAAAACCTTTGGGTGAATATGCTTTTATTCATAATTTCCCAGAAAAGCATGAAGATGTCATTGGTACTTTCTGGATGGAAGATTTAGATCAATTTCCCGATAACGTACAAGACGCTTTTCGTTTCTACAAAGAAATCGTCGAAGATGGAGACTTTGGTTGCGTTAGACTTTATAAATATTCTTCAGGAATTGTGCCAATATATGTAGTTGCTGTTTCCACAGATGGGGACGATGGCTATATAGAAATATACAATCAAGCAGGTGAACCAATAACTTACGGTAGGTATGATGCTGATGTAATTAATTGGTGCGATCGCGAAATTGTTCGCCAAGATTTATATGAAATGATACAAAATTCCTGAGATAAATGTTAACTCATAATTCCAGTAGAGACGTAGCAGTGCTACGTCTGTACAACAATTCCCTATTCCCCATTCACTAACCTTTGCAAAGTATTACTTAATAGCACGTTATTCGGCTCAATTTTTCTAGCTCGCTCAATTTCTGCAATCATTTCATACCAATATCCCCTTTGAGCATACCACTTTGCTTTATCAACAGCACTTTTACCAGTTAATTCCCCATTTATTTGGGAAGTTTTTTCAACTCGCTGTACCCAACCCATGAAAGTAGGGTCATCCGGTTGTACCGTATTCCCACAGACAATTACTAAAGACCATTGATAGTTTTTACCCACAGTTAAAGGTGGTTTATCTTCTGGTAAACTAAAACTAACGATACCTTTAGAAGTAATGGGTAAGAAAGCTCTTTGATAATATTTACTTTCTGTATCTCGAAAACTCAGCATTATTTGCTTGGCTTTAGTTTCTGGTAAATTAATAAATATCGAAGGATGCTTTTGCAAAGTTAACCCATAATTACGTTCTGGCATCAAAGGTTTAATTTTCTGTTCGTTTGGAGAACATTTACCTCCGTCACGGGAACCAGAGCCTTTAGTATCCTTGGGTTCTGGCTCTCCCGGTGGTGTAAATGAATCCTGAAAAACTATTTCTTCTGGTAAAGAATTATTTTTACTAAATGATGTTGATTGAGCTTGAGTGGGAAAACTATAAACAGAAATAATTGCTGATAAGCTTAAGTTTAAGAGTTTGAGTTTATGTGAAGTCATAACTTTTTAAAGTCGCTATTAACTACATAAGTTACAGCAACAATATTGTTTTTTTATTAATGTTTGTTGAATTTGTTTATTATTTTTGAAATCATTAAATTGGATATATAAATATAGAAATAGACATCTACCTATAGTTATAAATAAGATTAAGTAAGGAGTAATGAGTAAGGAGTAAGGAGTAATGAGTAAGGAGTAAGGAGTAAGGAGTAAGGAGTAAGGAGTAATAGCTGCTATATTTTTAATCTAGTTATATCGTAAGTAATCATCCGGACTTGATATTACGCAAATTTGGGGACGGGAATGAATTGGAAAAATAAAACCGCAGAGAACGCAAAGGACGCAGAGGGAAGAGATAATGAGAGATAATTCGTTTTCTTCGCGATTAAATGGTGCGTAACGGCATTTTCAAATTTATAATTTATATCGAAAAATATTCAAGCCGTTACACACCCTACAATTTTTCCTAATTACCAATTACCAATTACCAATTATTGCCAATTCCCAATTAAAACAAAGGGAGACCAATAATAAGGATGTTGGTATTTAGTATCCTTTAATAAAGATAATTGTGCTTTTCGTAATGCTTGGGCTTTGGTAGTTCCACTTTGAGTTAGAAGACGATAAAATTCGGTGACTAAATCGGTTGTTGATTTATCTTGTACCGACCACAATGTTGCTAAAGTACTTCTAGCTCCGGAACGAACTGCTACACCTGCTAATCCTAAAGCTGCTCGGTTGTCTCCTTTTGCTGTTTGACAAGCACTTAATACTAAAAGTTCAATTGGTTCTCGGTTTCTGAGATTTGATGATGGACTTTTTAACCATTTACCCAAGTCTTTGACGTTAATTTTATCTTTCCAAGTTAATAAAAATGTGTCTTCTGCTGTGGAACTAAATTGTCCGTGGGTAGCTAGATGAATTACCGAAAAAGGAGCGGATTCGATTTTGTTTTGAACTTGGGGACGGGTAAATTTTTCGTTTAATAAGGTTTGGGTTTTGAGATAGTTGGAAATTTGAGTAATTTCTGTATCTACAGCAGGTAAAGCTGAAAATCCCTGACGTGGTTGTGTTAATCCCCCGGTTAATGCTTTTAATTGTTGTGGTGGAAGATTTCGCGACTCGAAAAGTTGTAAGCTGGGGGTTAAAGCAATATTGTATTTTTCGATGATGAATTTTTCACCATCGTGTAAAACTGACATTGGTAAGCTGCGAAGAAACCCATCGAGAACAAATACTAAGGTTTTAATTTCAGATTTTTCTAATTCCGCTTCTATCGGACGTATCAACCAATCGTAAACTTTTTGAGCAGGTGGTAGTACTTCTGATGGTAGGAAAGCTGGATTTAATGATTGTCGTAGTTGATTAAATATCTTTGTTTCTTCTTCTGGTAATATCTTAGTTCCGTAATGCTCTAGGGGACGATTGGGAAGGGATAAAACTACTTCTAAACGGTTATCGATGATGATGGGGTATATTACCGCTGCCTTTTTATCAATTTGTTCTATGGGTTGGGGTTGATAAGTTAAACAAGCTGCTCGTAAAAAGTTTTCTAGTTCAGCTACCTGCAATCCTTCAATGATTTGACGAGATTTTTCCAGACGTTGTTGTTTAATTTGAGGATTTAATTTATCAACGTCTTGTAAAAGTAGCTGTACTAATTCTCGATATACTGGTTCAACTTCATCCCGGAAGGAAAACTGAATATTAGGATTCATTTGAACCAAATCCTGACGTAAAGATTCTAAATTATCTACCGCTTGAGAATAAGCTGTTATAGCTGCTTTTTGATTCCCCTTTGCTTTATAAATTCTTCCTTGCTGCCATAATAAAGTAGCTGCAATATCCGAAGCTTGAATATTATTAGCCAAATTTAATCCGTTTCTAGTTAAGTTAAGAGCTTCCGAAAACTGGTTTGTTTGTTCGTAGAGATGTCCTAATTGTCCCACAGCATAAGATTCGGCTCTTATATCTTGTAATTCCCTTGCTTGTTTCAGTGCGATCGCCAATATTTCACCTAATTCCCGATAGTCAATTCCTTCTAGTTGATTATCAATCAAAGTTTGAGCTAAATTAACCCGACTGTAAACCGAAAAACGACTTGAGGGAAGTACAAGAAATAAATTTTTAATTTCAGTATATAATTCCAATGCTGGAGCAGATTGTTCGGTTTTAATTAGTAAACTAAATTGATTTATTTTCGCCGATAATTTACTACTATTATCTGGAGCTATCGCTGCTGCTTGTTGATAGTAATCTAAAGCGGTAGAAATATCATTATTAACCTTTGCTGAATTTCCTAAAATTAATAAAGCTTGAGCAACATCTGTAGAATAATTTAATTTTTGAGCTATATTCAAACTTTGTAATAAAACCTTTTGAGAATTATCTGAATCTCCCACAGCTTGTAAAATATTCCCCAAACTCCGCAATCCTCTAGCTTTGATTAAAGAATCTGGTAAATTATCTAATTCAATAGCAACTTGTTCTAACTTAACTCTTCCACGACGATAAAATCCTAAATTTTGTAAAGCTTGTGCTTGATTAATTTGACTTAGAACAATTCCCGTTACATCATCAAACTTGCGGTAAATTTGCTCTGATTGCTTCCAAATATCCAAAGCAGTTTGAGCATTTCCCCTTTTAAGCTGTAAACTACCGCTCGTATTTAGAACCTGAGCGTAAAGTAATCCATCATCAATAGTTTTAACTAATTTCAAAGCATTATTTATCGATGTGTTTGCAGCTTCCCATTTACCCAAATCTTGATAAACAACGCTTAAATAATTATTAGCTAAAATTTGATTGCGTAATTCTCCCTTTTTTTCAAACTCTTTTACAGCTTCCTTCCATATCTGCGCTGCTTGAATTAATTTCCCTTCGTCGTAAAATTGTTTTCCTCTGAGAAGAATATTTGATTGTTTTACTCGTGTCACCGAAGAGGGATTAATAGAAATCGGATATTTTGCTGCAACTGGTGTAATCGTTGTAGTTAAGATAAAGGTTAGCAGGATTACAAATATATAGCGTTTATAGTTCACAAGCTTTAATTAAATATAGTTGTAACAAACGAGTTATATCAGATTAAGAATAAAACTAGGATAAATATATTACCGCTATTTTGATATTTTTTTTTTAAAATAGCATACATCTCAATCTTTACCACAAAATTTTAAATTTTCCTTAAAAATGCTGAAATTAAAAATAAAAATTATTAAGGTTGTTTTAACGCATAGCGTAAATTTTTGTAAATTGTTTTAGATAACTATATATATATTAAAAACTTATTTTATAGAAAGTACATTGCTAATTCTGTTTCGCGCAGGTGGAGATTTAATACTGGACGTAACAGCGATTAACTCTCCCAAACTATTAATTGATGCGAGTAACCTATTACATTCAATTTCTGAAAATGGAGGACTAGTATATACTTTTTTAATTTTGTCATTTCCCAGCCAATGACCACATTGGGAACAGTACCCAGGAATTGAGTTTCCAGAAATTGCAGACATTGACTGATGGCAGTTAGGACACTGATATGCCAAGCAGTTATGGTGAATTGGACAAATAACAACAGCATTTATTGACCTGCGGAAGCGGCTCATAAATGCATTTGTTATTGTCATGCCATTCTTGATAACACTTTGGACACCAAGTGCGTTGATGGTGAAGCAAGCCTCTATTTGGAAAGACTTTCCCCCAACTTAAAAGGGCTTAACAACAGTAAGAAAATGCAACTTGTCTATCTGAGTTAGTTTAGACAAGCCTCGGAGCAATTTACTTGCCATTAACCCCGTGCCATTAAGTGCGGCTCTGCGCGTTTTAATTCCAAGTACATGGCTTATGTTGTCAGTTTGATAATCATATGAATTTTTATGTAAGCGCAGATAAGGTGCAATCTCATTCAAAATTAGCCGTTTCATTTCAACAGTATTTGCACCTTCGGTAATTGCGTCCCGATAAGCATTCTTTAACCAGTTTTTCAGAATTCCTACACAGCCCAAACTTCTCTCGTAACAGTAATCCCAATGCGATATTAAATCTGGCTCTTTTACAATTAGCATATGAAGTTGAAAACCCCATACTATACTTTGAAATATCTCTCTATCTTTCTTGTGTAAAATCGAATCAATCATCTTGGTTCCAACATCTGTTAATAAGCTCACAAAACCCAAAATCCAGACATTACGGGGAATATTTCCTAAAAATTGAGATTTCATTTCATTCACGGATAATTGCTAATTTGCAATAAACAATTATTAATACTAAAAGATATAGTAACTAATTAATCGAATCTAATATTGTAGTAAAATTTATAAAATTAAAAGCATTATTTGAATAAAGAATAGGAGCTTTCTATTTACTATAAATAGTATTTATTTAACTAAACTTTAATAATAATGAATAAAATATGAATTAATAATGAGGACAAAATGATAATTAACGTTTAAAAAATCAACTATAATTCAACACAAGAAATATATTTTATTTAACAAATGGAATTGTCAAGCTCTATTCTACTCGCTTTTGGATTAGCTGCCGATGCTTGTGCTGTATCTCTCAGCAGCGGATTAACTATTAGACATATCAAAATTTCTAAAGCGATTAAAATAGCGCTGTTTTTTGGTATGTTTCAAGCAATCATGCCTTTAATTGGTTGGTTGGCTGGATTAAGTATCAGAAGTTTTGTTCTTAGTTTTAATCACTGGATAATTTTTGGTATTCTCACCTATCTTGGTGGAAAGATGATTTTTGAATCATTTGCAGATAGTGATGATGAAAAACCAAAATTTAATTGTTTGGAAATCTATACGTTAATAGCCCTATCAATCGCTACTAGTATCGATGCTTTAGCAGCAGGTTTGGGATTATCAATTTTAAAGAGTTCAATTCTATTAACAGCTACTGTGATTGGATTTATCACTTTTACTTTGTCATTTATCGCGGTTTATATCGGTCATTTTTGTGGTGATATGTTTAAACAGAAAGTAGAAGTAGTAGGTGGGGCTAGCTTGATTTTCCTAGGGACAAAGATTTTAATTGAATCTTTCGTGTAGTTATACAGTATTTCTAAATTATTCATAAGAATCTATAAACCCGGTTTTTCATAGAATCGGGTTTTATGGAATGATTGTAGCTTGATGCCAGCTTTAAGGGTAGCTAGAACCCTTATTTATGGTGGTAATACAGGAGCAACGATTTCATTCAAATCTCTCAAATACGCTTCTACCAAATTGTTTTGGACGGCGGACACTTTATGGTTAGAAAACGATTAAAGTCAGTGAAAGAGTTACCTCTTTCACTGCTCTACAAAACGTAGCGTGAAACTTTCACTTCACTACGCTCCTCAATAAAACGGCTGTTGTCATTAGTACATCGGTCTAGATTAATGAAGGAATATCATCTACCCAAATCCAGTCCAATTGATTGAACCTATGTTAGGTTTCTTCTATTCTTTTTAGACTTTGATGTTTTTGAATAACTGTCAAGTCTGTTCTAGATTTTTCATCGTGACAATGCCGATGTAATAGTTGTAGATTTTTATATTCATCTCTTCCACCTGCTGCGGTAGGTATGATGTGGTCGGTTTCTATTACATCATTCTCTTGAAAGGTTAATCCACAATGTAGGCACTTCCCTTTTTGCTTTTTCAGCAAGGATGCTGTTCGCTTATGCATCTCGGGGTGCGTACCCATTCTTTTGCTCCAGTAAATTAAATCACCATTAAGGGAGATCCAAGAAATAAAATGTCCCACCGTTTTACAAATATTCCGGTCAAAACCTAGATATACTGGGGTGTCGCCTTTCCGGCGACACCGACGGTGGGACATTTTATTATCTGTAAGTGCCTAACGGCGCGCACG
>JBCBPQ010000140.1:0-18337 GCA_039820645.1 Cyanobacteria bacterium J06633_8
GGTAATCGCTTCAACGTACCATTCTCCATTGCTATTAGGTAAGATTAAAGCACAGCAATCGCCGCCAGAGTTTTGTAAAATAACTTGAGTGAATTGGGTTAGTAATTGATTAAGTTCGATAGTACTTGAAAGAGTTTGAGAAGCTTTGAGAATACTAGAAAAGTCCAGAGCGTTATTAATATTTGTGACTGAGGAGTTATTAGTTTGTGTGGAATTTTGAGGAAAAGTTTCCCCTAGATTTATTGAAACTGCGGCTTGCTGTAATATTGGTTGGAGTAAATCTGGGTAGCGTTTTTCTAAGTCGTCGGTTTTAGCTTTTGCTCCCCATTTTGCATAGCAGTAGTAAGCTGATTGCATGTAACCAGCAGCAACTTTTTCTTTACCCCAATCTAGGTAGAATTTTGCTGCTAATTCGTTTGCTAATGCTTCTTCTTGGATAAAATCGTTTTCTTTTGCTCCTGCAATTGCTTTATCGTATAGTTCTATTGCTGATAATTTTTCACCCATTAATTGAGATAATTCAGCTTGTATTAACTCATACTTATGTAAAAAGTTCTCTGGACAAGAATCTGCCCATTTTTTCAGTTGTTTTTGGTTAGCATCAATCTTATCGAGTTCTAAATCTATTTCTGCTTCATTTTGTTCCGACTTAATAGCAATTTTTTGCTGAAGACATGCTATTAAATTTAGAGACATTGAATAATTGTGCTCTGCAAAAGAAAAGTGCCCAATAATAAAGGAAAGATAGGATTCTGCCTCTTGTGCTAATGCTAATCCAGCTTCAAAGTTACCATAGATGTGAAGAATTCTTGACTTGATAATTAAATAAGTTCCAATCCAACTTGAACTACCATGACTCTTACTAAGATTAAGATATTCATCTTCCTTTAAAGAAGGTGTAGAGAAATCATCTAAACCTAATGTTTTTCCACATAAATTAAGGCTAATAATTTCACAGGCAGTGATGGCATCAATTGACCAATGATTTTGTGTTTTGTGAGCAAATTGTAACAGGGGTGAGATTTCAGTCAGTACTGTTTCTAAATTAGTTCCGGAATAAAAAATATGTAATGCTTTGAAAATAAGACTGTAGCCAGCAAACTGAAGATCGCCACATTCCAAGCCAACTTGATAACCTTCACTTAAGATAAAATCGCTTGTTTTTAAGTGCTTTACCCAATGCTTTAAATAACCACCGACAATCACACATGCTTGACATTTTTGCGATGGATTATTGAGTTTATCACTCAGTTCAAGAGCTAATTTTCCAAATTCTAAACCATCGTAATATTTACCAAACATCGCACCTTGTAATAGTCCATAAGTGGAGAAACCTTTAGGAGATTCAGGAGCATTACCATATTGGAGTGATAGATTAACAGAGCGAACAACAATGACAGAGTATAGGGGAAGGTCTACAAAATATGCAGGTGGATCAATATTCTTCAGAACTTCGATGGCAATTTCCTTTTCTGGAATTTCAATATTATTTGCATTAATCAAAGAATTAATTTTTTTTGAGCCTAATTTATTTTTGGCATTGTTCAATTCTATATTAAGTTCATTTTCTAAATCTGTTTCAGGTAATGATTCTCCCAAAAGCGAAAGTGCTTCTCTACCCATCTCAATTGCCTTTTGATAATCAGCACTGATAGTATGGCGAATGATAAGTAGGTTATAAAGCTTAACTCTATCTATCGGAGATTCTACCTGTGAGAGGGCATAATCTATTAAATAATCGCACTGCTCAAAATTGCCATTTAAAAATTCTACTTCTGCTAACTTTTGATAAAGTGTAAACGTAATCGAGTATTGCTGATGCCAACAATTTGCCTCAAGAAGCTGAAGTCCTGTTTTAAAATATTGAGCAGATACCCCATAGGCTGTTGCCTGTTTAGCTTTATTTCCTGCTACAAGATTAAGTTTGGCAGTATCTTCTTTTTCTTTTGGTTCAACCAGTAAACTCGCACCAATATTAATCTGATTGATAATTTCAAATATTTTTCCCTCTTGCTGCTCTATTGCTGTTTTATCCCTTAACAGTCGGCCAATTTTCAAATGAACTTCTTGCCTGCGATTTTTTAAAATCAAAGAATAAGCAGCTTGTTGAACTCGGTCATGTAAGAACTTATAATTAGCAACCTCCTCCACTTCAGCTACACTCACTTTTTGCTCTTCCTCAAGATAAAACTTATAAACCTCACTTTGGGGTATTAGAAATCCTTCCTGTAAAGCCTTCCATAAACTATCTGCTACATTTTCTTGAGATTGCTCACAAACAATTGCCAAAGTATTTAAATCAAACTGGTTACCAATACAGGCAGCTAGTTTCAACACATCCTGAGTAGCTTCTGGTAACTTATGTAACCGCATCACCATAAACTCAACCACATCATCACTGAGGAGCAACTGGCGTATCTGTGCCAAATTACACTGCCAGTATCCCGCCGTTGCCTCAAAGGTAATACAGTCTTCTTCGTAGAGTCCCTGTAAAAATTGAGTAGCGAAAAAGGGATTACCTTGGGTTTTTTGATATACCAATTCTCCTAACGGTGCAGCCAACTCCCTCGTACACAACAAAGTATCAGCAACAAGCTGTTGAATGTACTCTAGTGCTAGAGTTTTTAAGGTCAAAGTATGGATTTGTACCTGGTGTTTTTTGATATCCTCCAAGGTGAGCATCAAGGGATGAGCAGGGAACACCTCGTTATCCCGGTAAGCCCCCAGTACCAGTAAATAACCCGTTTCTGACTCCGCCATCAGCAGTTTCAGCAGCTTAAGTGAAGCCGAATCTGCCCATTGTAAATCGTCTAAAAAGATTACTAAGGGATGCTCTTTTGTAGTAAAAACTTGAATAAAATTTTGAAATAATAAATTAAATCTATTTTTGGCAGCACTTCCCGATAATTCCGTTACAGGTGATTGTTGCCCAATAATTCTTTCTAATTCAGGAATTACATCTATTATTACTTGTCCATTTTCACCCAATGCTTGTAAAATTTGATTTTTCCAACTTGACAATTGAGCATCAGTTTCACTCAATAATTGTCCCATCAAATCCCGAAATGCTTGGACAAAAGCCGAGAAAGGAATATTACGATTAAATTGGTCAAATTTACCTTTAATAAAATAACCATGCTGTTTAACAATCGGTTTATGAACTTCATTAACAACCGCAGTTTTACCAATACCGGAAAAACCAGCAACCAACATTAATTCCCGATTCCCCTGGGATACCCTCTCAAAAGCTGTTAATAATTCCTCAACTTCTTTTTCCCTACCATAGAGTTTTTCAGGAATAATAAATCTGTCACAAATATCCCGCTTACCAATTTCAAATTTTTCTATATTTCCAGTTTCTCTAAGTTGTTTTAAACAAACTTCTAAATCGTACTTCAACCCCAAAGCACTTTGATATCTATCTTCAGCATTCTTCGCCATTAACTTGATGACGATATCCGAAATTACCTGACTATATTTACTGTTAACTGATAACTGATAACTGTTCACTGAAGGAGCTTGTTTAGCAATATGACAATGTACCAACTCCATGGCATCATCAGATTTAAAAGGTAATTCCCCAGTTAACAATTCATACAAAGTAACACCAAGAGAATAATAATCACTACGGTAATCAATCCCCCGATTCATCCTTCCCGTTTGCTCCGGTGATATATAAGCAAGAGTTCCTTCTAAACTATTGGGATTTTTAATTGATTGAGTTTCTTTAGGTAGTAACGAAGCAATACTAAAATCAATTAATTTAATTTGCTTAGTTTCGGGATTAATTAAAATATTGTCAGGTTTAATATCTTTGTGGATAACGCGATTTTGATGTAAATTGTGGAGAATATCGGTAATTTGTAATGTAATTGATAATATATTTTCAAGAGACGTTAGATTTAGGTTCTCTACATTAAATGTTTTTAGATATTCTCGTAGCGAAATCCCCCCAAAATCTTCCATTACCAAAGCGTAACCATTTTGATAAGCTTCTAAACTGTAAGGGCGAATAATTCCAGGAATATTTAAGTTTTTGGCTATGGCGTACTGATTGCGAAATTGCAGTAATTCATTGAAATTGGGATAAAGATTTTTCAGCAGCTTGATAACTACAGGTTTTTCGTCTTTTTCTCGGATACCACGGTACACCAGAGTTCTTGAACCGTTATAAAGTTCTTCCTTTAAGTGATATCCCTGAATAAAAACCATAGTAATTACATCTTAAAACTTCTGAATATATTGTTCCCATAAAATGAAAAAATGTTATATTCTATACTAAAAAATTAATACTTAATTTTACAATCAAGCTTTGAATAGTTTTGGAGTAAGTAAAATCAAGTCGAATATATCAACATATAGGTAACTCAATTACAAATTCAGTTCCCTCGCCTACAGTTGAATTACAACTGATTTTACCGTTGTGAGTTTCTTCAATAATTTGTTTGGCAATAGCAAGCCCCAACCCAGTACCTTTTCCAACTCCTTTGGTAGTAAAGAGATTATCAAATATACGTTCTCGAATTGATTCTGGCATCCCCAAAGCATTATCTTTAATGCTAATTAAGACTGTATTTTCTTCACTCAAAAATCTAGTATTAATAGTTATGTTGTGAGGATTATCTTGTATTTCAATAAATGTTTTTTCTTGACTAGCTGAATCTAAAGCATCAATGGCATTGGCAATAATATTCATAAATACTTGATTTAACTGTCCCAAAAAACACTTTATAGGCGGTAAATTATCATATTTTTTGATAACTTCAATTGTCGGACGTTTTTCGTCAGCTTTGAGACGATATTTTAAAATTAAGATTGTGCTATCAATACCTTCATGAATATTACAAGCAACTTTTTGGGAAGTATCGGCTCTGGAAAAAGTACGCAAACTTTTACTAATATCTTTAATGCGTTCTGTTGCTAATTTCATCGAATCTAACAACTTTGGTAAATCATCCCTAAGATATTCTAAATCAATATCTTCGGCGTGTTCGTTAACTTCTTCTTCTGGGTTTGGATAATTTTCTTGATAGCATTCTATGTGAGCAAATAAATCTTGAATATAATCTTGAGCATTACTAATACTACCTTTGAGGAATCCAATAGGATTATTAACCTCATGTGCTACCCCAGCAACTAAATTACCTAAAGTTGCTAACTTTTCGTTTTGCACCATTTGCAACTGAGCTTGCTTTAATTCTTGCAAGGCATTTTCTAACTCTTGTGATTTTTGAATTACAGATGCTTCGGCTTCTTCGCGTTGACGCTGTGCGGCTTTTTGTTTGCTGATATCTCGGAGAATAGTTAATCCGTGGGGTTTACCTTTATATATAAAAGGTACTGCTTTAACTTCAGCATCAAAATAACTACCATCCTTCCGTTTCGCAATACATTGGGTGTAAAATTCTTCTCCTGCTCTGAGAGCTACTAAATAATTACTAAATAAATAAACATAATTTGAGTGAAGGAAATCTGGTGGTATCAGATATGGAATTTCTTCTTCGGTATAACCATACATCTGGCAATAAGTAGGGTTAGATGCAACTAATTGCCCGGTTTCTAAATCGCAAATTGATAATCCATCATTGACGCTTTCAAAAATGCTGCGATATTCGGTTTCTTTTTGAGTAATTTCCCGGTTTTTTTCTTTCTCTTGAGCGTATAAACGGGCATTTGCTAAAGAAATAGCAGCTTGAGTACAAAGGAAATTGAGAATGATAATTCTATCGCTAGTAAATACGCCACTGGTTGAGCGATTTTTCAGGTACAAAATACCAATTAAATTTCCTTGATTGAGAATTGGTAAACATAATATGCTTTTCGGTTTTCTTTCAAGTAAATATTCACCAATTACAGGCAAATCGGTATTTAAATCGTCAATTACCACAACTTCTTTGGTATTTTTTACATAGTTTATTAACGTAGTTGGTAAATTAGAATTATTTTCCAAAGGTTGGGATATAAGTTCTGTTTTTTCTGGTGTAGCAATGGCTTCAACATACCATTCTCCATCGCGATTGGGCAGAATTAAAGCACAGCGCTCACCGCCAGAGTTTTGCAGAATAATTTGCGTGAGTTGACATAGTAACTCATCAAGTTGGATGGTACTCGAAAGTGCTTGAGAAGCTTTGAGGATAGTAGTAAAGTCTAGGGCTGTATTAATGCTGGTGCTAGAGGAGCTATTTATGGTTGTAGAACTATGAATCGAGATATTTTGGGTAGCCATTGTGGCTAAGCTTCCCAGGGGATTTAAGGATTGTGTAGCAAGATGAAGGATTGAATGCAGTAAATCGGGATAGCGTTGCTCTAAATTATCGGTTTTGGCTTTGGCTCCCCAACGAGCATAACTGTAGTATGCTTCTTGCATATAACCAGCGGCAACTTTGTTTTTACCCCAATTTAAGTAAAACTTGGCTGCCAATTCATTGGCTAATGCTTCTTCTTGGATGTAGCCGTTTTCTTTGGCTCCAGAAATCGCTTTATCGTACAATTCTAATGCTTTTATGTTGTCATCTAAAATGCGATATTTTTCTGCTTCTACTAAATCAAATTTATGTTGGAAATTCATGGGGGCATTATCTGCCCAATGTTTCATCTTTTCCTGATTCTTTTCAATCTTATTCAGGATAGCTTTAATATCTATATCTATAACTTTATAGGTAGCTAATTTTATCAAAGAATCATAAAAGTAGAAAACAGGAACAACTAAATTACCCGTAACTCCAACTAAATATTTTTCTGCTTCAGTAGCATTTTCTAATGCTTGCTCACAATTTCCAAATAAATAATTAAGAATCAGTTGATTGAAATAGACATAAAATATTGCTGTTGCATCATTTGCTTGCTGATGTTGTGGCAGCATTGTCTGTTGGTTATAGACTTCACCAATGAGTTGGCATGGGTTTTCAACTTGAGTTGATAAATTTATAATTGTTTGCTGTAATGCTTTGTTTAGATTAAGAGTATTTATCTGTTTAAATTGATGTAAAATTTGATTATAGCTATCAATTTTATTGTTAACTTCTAAGAGATTATTACCTATTAGATAGGAATGGTAAATATAAATATTAGTAGCTAAAGCAGCAAAATTTAAATCTCCATTTTCCAATCCAATTGAGTAAGCCGATTGTAACGGTGCTAAAGTTTCTTTAACATGTTCTCGATAATGCTTGACATCAGCATTCACAACAAAAATTGTCCCCGCTTGAATTTCTTTACTGTTGAAACGTTCTAGTAAAGATAAAGCTAACTCACCAAATTGATAACCCGTTTCAATATCTCCTACAATTCCGCATAAAATGAGTGCCCACATCCCATATCCTGTAGCAGATATGGCTGAATTACCATATGTAATTGATAAGTTAACTTGCTCCATTACTAATAAAGGTAATAATTGAGGAGCGGCTTGATAAGCGCAGGGAAATACACAATTGAGAATTCTTAGAGCTGCTAATTTAAAGTCATCGCTCATGACAGAAGCATCAATAAGCTCCAAGGGATTTCTTTGCCCTAAATTAGCAAAAGTTTTTTTCATTCCAGCCTCAATATGTGACTGGTTTGGTGTTTCGGGAAAATCAATACCTAAAAGTTTGAGGACTTTCAATCCAGTCTCTATGGCTTCTAAGAATTGATTTTGTGCCATATGTGCTTGAATTTCGATTTCATATACTTTAATTCGATCTAAAAGTGTTTTGGCACAATTATGTATCTCCTCGATAAGTTGATTCATTTCCTCAAATTTAGTACTGAGGTAGGCTGCTTCGGCTGCTTCTTGGTAAAGTTTCAATGTTAATTCGTAACAATCTTCCCAGCTTGTAGTTACTAACAAATTTCTTCCCAGAGTTAAGTAACTCATAGCAGCACTATAGGCTGTTGCTACTTTGGCTTTGCATCCAGCTATCAGATTTAATTTTGCAAGTTGATTACGCTCAACTTCGTTAGTAATTAAATTAATACCAATATTTAATTGGTTGACAATCTCAAAGATATTTTCTGATAATTCATATTCGGGAGTATTGTTTAACAATAGTTGTCCGATATGGTAATGAGTGGTTTGTTTTTGCTTTTGGGGAATCAAAGAATAAGCAGCTTGTTGAACCCTATCGTGCAAAAATTTGTAGTTTGAGTTGTAATTTTCAATTTGAGAATCTTGCAATTCCGAATTGTGTATTTCCGATTCCAGATAAAACTTATAAATCTTACTTTGGGGTAAAATCAAACCTTCCTGTAGAGCTTTCCACAAATAGGTAGCAGTTTCAGCAATTGATTTTTGACAAACTATCGCCAAAGTAGCTAAATCAAATTGATTGCCAATACAAGCTGCTAATTTCAAAACATTCTGCGTTGATTCTGGTAACTTTTGTAGCTGCAACGCCATAAAATCAACCACATCTGAAGTTAAAGCTAATGCCTTAACTGCGGAAATATCGCATTCCCATAAACCAGTATCACAATCAAACTTTATTAGACCATCTTCATAAAGCGACTTCAAAAATTGCGTACTAAAAAATGGATTGCCGAAGGTTTTTTGATATACAAGTTGTGTTAGAGGCTCTGATATTGAAAGCGAGCAATTAAGAGTATCAGAAACAAGTTGGTTTAAGCTTTCTTCACTTAATGCAGTTAAAGTAATCGTATTAATGTTTCCCTTTAATTTACGAATTTCTTCTAAAGTCAACATCAAAGGATGAGCCGGAAAAACTTCATTATCTCGGTAAGCACCAATTAATAATAAATAACCTTTTTCATTTCCACCCATCAACAACTGCATCAACTTCAATGAAGCCGAATCAGCCCATTGTAAATCATCTAAAAATATGACTAAAGGATGTTCTTTTGTTGTAAAAACTTGAATAAACTTTTGAAATAATAAATTAAATCTATTTTGGGCAGCATTTCCCGATAATTCTGCTACAGGTGGTTGTTTACCAATAATTATTTCCAATTCAGGAATTACATCAATAATTACTCCTGCATTATCACCCAAAGCCTGTAATATTTTATTTTTCCAAATTGATAATTGAGCATCAGTTTCCGTTTTTAATTGTCCCATTAAATCCCGAAACGCTTGAACGAAAGCCGAGAAAGGAATATTACGATTAAATTGGTCAAATTTACCTTTAATAAAATAACCGCGTTGCTTAACTATTGGTTTATGAACTTCATTAACAACCGCAGTTTTACCAATACCAGAAAAACCAGCCACGAGGATTAATTCCTTATTTCCCATCTCCTCCTTACTAGGCTCTGCCTCGTAACGCATTTTAGAAGGCTCTGCCTTAATTTCGCGAGGCTGAGCCTCTAGATATGCGTTCCCCGGCAGAGCCAGGGAACCAGAAGTGACACCAGAAATCCTATCAAATGCTGCTAATAATTCCTCAACTTCTTTTTCCCTACCATAAAGTTTTTCAGGAATAATAAATTTGTCACAAATATCCCGTTGAGCAATTGGAAAATTTTGAATACTACCAGTTTCCTGAAGCTGTTTTAAACAAACTTCTAAATCGTACTTCAACCCCAAAGCACTTTGATATCTATCCTCAGCATTTTTCGCCATTAACTTCATGACGATATCCGAAAAAACTTGAGGAATTTCTTCTTCCCTCTCCTTACCAAGGAGAGGGTTAGGGTGAGGTTTCATCACAGAAGGAGGTTGTTTAGCAATATGACAATACACCAACTCCATCGCATCATCAGATTTAAAAGGTAATTCCCCAGTTAACAATTCATACAAAGTAACACCAAGAGAATAAAAATCACTGCGGTAATCAATTCCCCTATTCATCCTTCCTGTTTGCTCCGGTGAGATATAAGCAAGAGTTCCTTCTAAACTATTGGGATTTTTTATTTCTTGAGTTTCTTTAGGTAGTAACGAAGCGACACTAAAATCAATTAATCTAATTTCGCAAGTTTCTGGATTAATTAAAATATTAGCTGGTTTAATATCTTTATGAATAACGCGATTTTGATGTAAATTGTGGAGAATATTTGTAATTTGCAATCCAATTAATAATATATCTTCTTTTGAAGTAATATTTACTCTCTTGATATATTCATCTAAAGAAATTCCCCCAAAATCTTCCATTACCAAAGCATAACTGTTTTGATATACTTCGAGACTGTAGGGACGAACAATTCCAGGAATATTTAAGTTTTTGGTAATAGTATATTGATTGCGAAATTGCAGTAATTGATTGAAATTAGGATAAGGATTCTTCAGAAGTTTGATAGCTACAGGTTTTTCATCTTTTTCTCGAATAGCACGATATACTAAGGTTTTTGAACCGTTGTAGAGTTCTTCGTTGATAGAATATCCAACAACACTAATCGGAGTCTTAACCATACTACCTTCGTTGATTCTTCATACTGCTGGATGTAGTATTCCCAAATTTCAGCATTAAAAATCACAAATCTCAAGAAAATTTCCTTCTTGTAATTGACAATATTATCAATATGTGATTAAAAAAAAATAAAATAACAATCTATGCCCACTAAAAAAACCCACTTCTATTCAAAAAGTGGGGTTAATTTATTTATTCAACTATTCAACAGACAAAATTCTCAGTCAAACGAATTATAAACTTGTAGGCATATCTCCTTGTGTAGAGATTCCAGGTCTTTCTAATTCACCATATCCGGTGGTGTCAACTTCCTTAGCAAAACCACTGTAAGCTTCCATTCCGTGTTCGCCAATATCCAAACCTTCCAATTCTTCTTCCTTGCTAACGCGGATACCTAAAGTAGCTTTTAATGCTACCCAGAAGATAGTGCTGAGCAATACGGTCATACCGCCTACAGCTAAAGCACCCATTAATTGAATGAATAGAGGATTAATTCCACCACCGAACAATAAACCTGCTTCTGGTCCTCCGGTATAAATACCGTTAGGGTCGTTTCCAGCCGCAAACAAACCTACTGCCAAAGTACCCCAGAAACCACAAACCAAGTGAACGGAAACCGCTCCTACTGGATCGTCAATTCTGATTTTATCGAAGAAGGTAACAGAAAATACTACCAAAGCTCCAGCGATCGCACCGATAATTACCGCGCTGGGCAAGTTTACCCAAGCACAAGGTGCGGTGATACCTACTAAACCAGCCAAGGTACCGTTGATAATCATCGATAAATCTGGCTTACCTAAGTAACCCCAAGCGACGAAACAAGCAGTTACCGCACCAGCAGCAGCAGCTAAGTTAGTAGTTAAAGCAATGTGAGCAATTGCGTTTGCATCAGCAGCCATTGTAGAACCGGGGTTGAAACCAAACCAGCCCAACCATAGAATCAAACAGCCCAAGGTAGCAATGCTTAAATTGTGAGGAGGAATTGCATTGGTTCTACCGTCAGCATACTTACCAATACGCGGGCCAAGAATAGCTGCACCCATTAAAGCTGCCCAACCACCAACGGAGTGTACAACTGTGGAACCAGCAAAATCCCAGAAACCAGCATCTGCTAACCAGCCACCACCCCAAATCCAGTGTCCGGTAATTGGGTAAGCGATACCAACTAACAACAAGCTGAAAATCAAGAAGTCAATAAACTTAATTCTCTCAGCAACTGCTCCAGATACGATTGTCGCAGCAGTTCCAGCAAAAGCTAATTGGAACAAGAATTTAGCAGACAAAGGTACCCCAGCCCAGTTCAAAGAACCGAATACCCCTTGGTAAGCTTCTGCTGTTGCAGGGCTATTATCAGCACCTGTGAGCAAGAAACCATTCAAACCAAAGAATGGAGTTCCATCGCCGAACATGATGCCAAAACCGATTACCCAAAATGCCAACGTAGCCAAAGCAAATACAATCAAATTCTTAGAAAGAATATTGACAGCATTCTTTTGACGACACATTCCGGTTTCCAACATCCCGAAACCAGCATTCATGAAAATTACCAAAAACGCTGCAACTGCAACCCAAAGAGTATCTAATGCAACCTTAAGTTCCGCTGTAGTTGGTCCTTCTCCAGCAGGAGTTTGGGCAACTGCGGCATAACTCCAAGCCAATACGATAAAACCTGCAATTGGCAGACAAGCACGCAAGCTAGGATTTAAACCTTTTATACCTTGCCCTACTTGTTTAATAAATGAGCTATTACGTGTAGCGCTAGTAGAGCGTTCGGAATTATTCCGCCTACCGTTTCTATTCTTTTTTCTTCGCGTCAGTTTTTGCATTTTCACTCCAAAACTTCCTTAACTGGAAAAAACACCGCTGTGTTCGCATAAAACAAACCGTCTTTAGCCGGAACAAAAGACTGATTTGTAAACTTTTTGAATAGGTTTAGATGTCAAAAATAGAATTTTTCCCAACAGTTGGGGTTTACTGTTCGGCAATTCATGTTTGATTTTTATGCCTATGAGAAGTTCTTGTTCAAAAAGCCTGTTAAAAAACAAGGAAACCAAAGAATCTAGCTATCAGTCAACAAAGCAATGATACATATGTTGCTGTCACTAGTTTTTCTTAAAAGATTATTATTATGTATTTCTGGAAACCTCTCAAGTAGACTCATCAATTCTTTAAAGTTTTCTATTTTTGACTAAAAGCCTTTCTAGTTAATCAATTCACCCATTTAAAAGTTTACAACGGTTAGAACACAATCATTACAGCACGCTTTTTGATTATTCTGTAGCTGTTGCTACTGTTCTATGGTGCTTATATTTATTTTTAGCTGTATATAAAGCTGTAAATAGCTGCAACAACAATCGATTTATCAATATTTCATAACTTTACCACCACAAAAATATAGTCAATTATTAACTTTTTTATACAAAAACCTGCGACTTTCACTTACGTATAAAAATATTAATTTTTTTAAAAAAATGTAAATAAGTATTTTTATATAATTGTAGATAAATAGTAAAAATACTCTACAGTTCAGTTAGTCTAATTACATTTAAAATTAGGGGCATACTATGTAAAGTTTCAAGAAAATTTACATGTTATTTAAATAAGCTTGATAGCCCAATTTTTCCAAATTTTCTTGTTTAGCTATCACAGAATCGCGAAGATTTTGACGATATAGAACAACTTTTTCCAGTAAATCCGGTTGATGGGTAGCGAGTATTTGTACTGCTAAAAGTCCGGCATTTTTCGCGTTACCAATAGCCACAGTTGCTACAGGTATACCGGCTGGCATTTGTACAATTGAATGTAAAGAATCCACACCTTTTAGATGACGGCTGGCAACGGGAACGCCAATTACTGGCAACGGAGTTAAAGAAGCAACCATTCCGGGAAGGTGAGCCGCACCACCGGCACCAGCAATAATAACTTTAATACCCTTACTTGAGGCAAGCGTTGCGTATTCCACCATCCGCTGCGGGGTACGATGGGCACTGACAATTGCAACTTCGCAAGCAACGTCGAATTCTTCACAAACTTTAATCGCATCTTGCATCGTGGGTAAATCGGAGTCGCTACCCATAATAATTCCGACAGTCATAAGCAACTTTAGAGTTTAGATTGTGTATTAATAATCTCATTTTTAGAGCAGTTTGCGAAAACGCGAAGAGGATGTTTGAAAAGTATAGTTTTTATCCCCAAACTGGGATGATCCCCCCTTCCCCCCTTGTTAAGGGGGGTTAAAGTCCCCCCAAATTAGCGGGGGATTTAGGGGGATCTCAAAAGTTTCGAGTATCATTTATAGCTTTCAAAACATCCTTTAAGATTTTTACAGAGGAATTGTGACTAAAGCCAAAGCTCTCCTACATGTATCAACCACTAGAAGAATCAGTGGAAATACGTTTTTATTCTTGATTAATAGTCCTAGTTTCTATCAAAATCGAATCAGCTATGGCTAAAATATCAAAACTCTTATGACTCAAAAGACACGCTTGCATTTTGCGACTCCACTAAACATTATTAATGCTCTTGTTCCTGGTTACAAAGATAGACAAATGGTGTTTGTTAACCGCGAGGGTATTATTGAGCAAATAGTGCCAATGGGTAATATCATCAAACGAGTGCCGTTAAGTGATTTACAAATATTGGATTTAGAAGGCGATCGCATTTCCTTGGGTGGTGTTGATTTGCAGATAAATGGCGGGCTAGGAACTGCTTTTCCAGATTTAAATACAGAAAATATTGATAGCTTGCAAAAAATTTCTAATTATCTTTGGGATTGCGGTGTAGATGCATTTTTACCAACTGTGGTAACGACTTCTGTAGAAAATATCCACAGAACACTATCAGTAGTTGCCGATTTTATGCAAAGTCAAGCTTCGGGAGCGAAAGTATTGGGAGTGCATTTAGAAGGACCATTTTTGAATCCCGAAAAACGTGGGGCACACCCACAAGAGTATCTTTTACCTTTATCTCTCAATGAAGTGAAGCGAGTATTGGGGGATTTCACAGAAATTGTCAAGGTTATTACTTTAGCGCCAGAATTGGACTCCCAGGGGGAAGTCATTCCTTATCTACGCCAAGAAGGAATCATCGTTAGCTTAGGACATTCTCAAGCTACAGCAGAGCAGGCAGAAAGCGCCTTTAATATGGGTGCGACTATGGTGACTCATGCTTTTAATGCCATGACATCTTTACATCACCGCCAACCTGGTTTGTTGGCTGCGGCTATTATCAATGAAAATGTCATGTGTGGCTTTATTGCTGACGGCAAACACGTCTCACCGATGATGATTGATTTACTGCTGCGTGCTAGCAATTATAATAAAGGACTTTTCTTAGTCAGCGATGCTTTAGCTCCTTTAGGATTACCAGATGGCACTTATCCTTGGGATAGTCGGGAAATTACAGTTACTGAAGGTACCGCAAGGTTAGCTGATGGAACTTTATCGGGAACCACTTTACCAATACTTGCAGGAGTACAGAATTTAGTAAAATGGGGAATATGCGACTTTGAAACGGCAATTGCACTGGCAACCACCGCACCACGAATCGCAATTGGTTTGCCAGGAATAGAAGGCGCTCATGCTAGCAATTTATTACGTTGGCATCATGATGAAGCAAGTAAGGAGTTAACCCCAAAACGCTTGTTACCTTAATTGATATCTTACAATTGTCCTCAAAAGTTTTTTGCATCCAGCTAAATATATTTCTCAATAAACCACAAATGCGCGGTCTTCGCTTTGTGGTTTTCTGCATTTTTATTAGGTTTTATCCTCATCAATTGATATCCTACCGATAATAAACAGTTTTCTCGATTCAGTTCCGTTAATTATTAAGCTTTATGAACGTAGCAGACGATAAGTCCATTGTTAAGGATTATTTCAATTCCACAGGGTTTGACCGTTGGAGAAGAATTTATGGCAATGGTGAAGTAAATACAGTGCAGCTTGATATCCGTAAAGGACATCAAAAGACGGTAGATACAGTACTTAGCTGGTTGAAAGCTGATGAAAACTTGTCAGAAATATCAATCTGCGACGCTGGATGTGGTGTAGGAAGTCTGAGCATACCTTTAGCTCAAGCAGGAGCAAAGGTTTACGCCAGCGATATTTCCGAAAAAATGGTTCAAGAAGGGAAAGAAAGAGCCGAGGAAATTTTAGGAAATGGTGATAATCCAACTTTCGCAGTTCAAGATTTAGAAGGCTTGAGCGGTAACTATCATACGGTTGTTTGTTTGGATGTGCTTATTCATTATCCCCAAGAAAAAGCCGCCGAAATGATTTCTCATTTATGCAGCAGAGCAGAATCGCGGATAATTGTCAGTTTCGCCCCCAAAACCTTTGCCCTGGTTCTATTAAAGAAAATCGGAAGCTTCTTCCCTGGACCTAGTAAAACCACTCGTGCTTATCAGCATCGTGAAGCCGATATCATTGATTTTCTGGAAAAAAACGGCTTTAGCATCGAGCGTCAAGCAATGACGCGCACGCGTTTTTACTTTTCTCGGATACTGGAAGCTACACGTAAGTGAGGTTAAGATCGCGGCAAGATATCATATCTTGTCGTGTTTCTATGAAGTTTTTCACAAAAGTTTCGGCTGGCTTGCTACTCTCGTTTGGTTCTATTTTTCTCATGCATGTAACTGTGGAGGCATTATCGACAAATAATCATAAAGCGACTCAAGAAGAACAACAAGAAATGGCAGATAAAGCCTTTGCTGGTTTAGCTTTAGGCTTATCTGGTGTAGGCTTAGGTTCATTGCTGGTACTGAGCTTGAAAAAGCAGCATCAAATACAGCTATCGAGTCATCTTCAGTCTACTTTTTATCGCCTTGTTGAAGAACAAAGAGGAGAAATATCCTTATTACGCTTTGCTAAAGAAGCAGAAATTACCGGAGAAGAAGCTAAATTATTTTTAGATTCAAAGGCTCAGGAATTTAACGCTACCTTTGACCATAGTTATAACGGTGGTGTTTACTATCACTTCCATCTTTAATCAGGTGCATTATTTTTAATACTGTTTTGTTTTAATTAAATTGTAGAAACGTCTTTAATGGGGGCGTTTCTACATTAAGAAATAAATTTTTTTTATATATTTAGGACTTACGCAAAGCCCCACTTTTGAAGAGGGGTTGGGGGGATCTCAGAGTTTGGAATGCCTATTGTTTAGTTGCGATTGCGGCCATTCCTGATATTTTGTGATTTTTATATTTAAGCCGGAGGTTGCAAACCCCCGTCTAATAGCTAAAGTTGTCTAAAGACTACTAGTGGTCTGTCCCATTAATCTTGATGGGTTAAATAAATGTTCGTTCGTAGTTGCGCTTCAGCGCCAAGATTTTTGGCGCTGAAGCGCAACTACGAACCCCTCAAAACTTGTGGGACATACCAATAGTTCATTTCATTTATTCTGATGGTTTTGTTTGTCTACCGACGTAATGTAGAGACTTTATATATAACGTCTCTACACAATTACTGGCAAAACCGACCACCCAGAATTTATGAAATAGACTACTACTGAACAATTACTTACCTTCCTTAAAAAGGCGAGTATTGATAGAAGCTATATTGTTAACAAAAAATAAGTTTTAATAGAAACTGTTGAGTAAGTGTAATTACGTATATTTATCGAAATAGACTAGAAAATAGCTGATTGATATACTTCCACCCCTTATCAATAGTGATAATTTGATGATTAATGAGTGGAAGGTTTAATAAAAGTGAGGTTAGAATCAACCTTAAAAGTAAAAACTTTAAAAACATTATGAAGACTGTTGAGAAGCTAGCTGCGGGTTGGTTAATTACATTAGGGTTTATGCTGACAACCTTGTCAGCCAATGCCATGACGAACAAATATTTATTGTATAAGGATATACGTAGTGAGAATGACTTTATCAATAACTATGCAGTAGCCGAGCTAGACACCACAGCAGTAAATGGTCTTATTTTTGGATTACCTAGCCTAGCCCTTGGTGGGTGGTTAGCCTTGGGAATGCGTCGTCAAGGAAAGAAAGAAAAAAATGCCATAACCGAACAGATGGATTTGCACTTGCAGTCAATGTTTTATCGGATGGTAGCCGAGAACAAAGGACGTGTAACCGTTTTAGGCTTCGCTATGCAATCCCAGCTACCAGCAGCCACCGCCAGAGAATTTTTAGACAACCAAGCCAAGCAGTTTAATGCTAATTTCAAAGTAAGTGAAGACGGTGCAGTGTCTTATCATTTTGATATTTAAATTGTTAGTTGTTAGTTGTTAGTTGTTAGTTGTTAGTTGTTAGTTGTAGAAATTACAAATTGTTCCTTGTCTCCGGCAAGGAATACAGTGACAGAAGGCTCTACCTTCATGCATTGCGAAGTAGGAGCCTCTTGAATGGCATTTCCCCCGCCCGCAGAGCCTTGGAACGAGGCACAACAAGCAACTAACTTCATAATTAATATGTCTTATTACCTTGTTCCTTGTCTCCGGGAAGGAATACAGGAACAGAAGGCTCTGCCTTTATTCACGTCCCACGATATTTTGATAGAAAACTATTTGAGGGAAATCTAAAATGTTCATTTACCCATCATTAATCCCAACTTGTGCATAAGTACAATCAGTAATATGACCAAAATATTCATGAGTCTAGCGGCAGTATTCGGTGGTTTATCTGTAGCTGCTGGGGCTTTCGCTTCTCACGCTTTAAAAGAAAAGCTTAGCGAGCGAGCTTTAGACATTTTTGAAGTCGGCGCTCGCTATCAGATGTATCATGCTCTAGCGTTGTTATTGGTAGCCATCTTGCTCAGCCAAAGCCAATCACCACCAGCAAGCTTAATTGCTAGTGGCTGGTTATTTATCATTGGTATACTGATTTTTTCTGGAAGCTTATATGTTCTTAGTTTGAGTGACATTAAAATCCTAGGAGCAATAACACCATTAGGAGGTGTAGCATTTATAGCTGCTTGGGGTGCATTGGCGATCGCTGCATTCAGTTATCAGTGAACAGTGAACAGTTATCAGTGAACAGTGAA
>JBCBPQ010000141.1:0-18207 GCA_039820645.1 Cyanobacteria bacterium J06633_8
ATAAACGTGCCACAGGCGAGGGATAAGTGACCTAGACAGAGGGTCCGTCTTTAGCGCCTCAAAAGAAGTTTTTAGATAACTTCGACACATATAACGGTCAGTTAGACCGATTTATGCCTGTGGACTGGCTGATGCCGACATCTCCAGAGTGAAGCAGGAAGTAAGCATCAAGGATTGTGATTAGATATGTCTAGTCATGATTATATTTGAGTAGGTCTTATGTAACGGCATATATTTACTGTAGGGCTTGCAACTGTAATCTAAAATCTACTGAGATACAGCGATTACCTCACCCCGATGAAGCTGTGCTTTATCTCCCCTCTCCTTAGCAAGGAGAGGGGCTGGGGGGTGAGGTTTTGAGATATAACTCACCAGACAGAGAAATCGTATAAATACAAATAAGCAGCAATTAAACCCGTGCAGACGGGTTTTGTTTTTTTTAGGTTTGTTTTAACCATTCCCAATTTGCATCAATCGCTACAAAAACACAAAAGCAAATTGTTAAAAATATATCGAACTTTATATTTTCTTTATGTAAAATAATAATCGCTTGGTAATGCTTAAATTTTTCTGTATTTAAATCAAAAAGTAGCCGGAACAACAATGAGTTATAGACAATTCTGTTCGGTTAAATACAGTGAAAATTTATTAAGAAATATAACATTAAATTGCTAAGACAAAAGGGAAACATTTAGCGATTAATTTGCTAAAGATGTAAAAGGAAATAAAATGTTTGAGAAATTGATTCCGCAATTAAATGAGCATAATTTGCCTTATCCAGATACAATTCATCCTATCGTAGTTCACTTTGTGATTGCGATGGTTTTATTTGCTTTTGTCTGCGATGTAGTAGGTTATTTTACAAAAAACACTCGACTTTTTGAAGTGAGTTGGTGGAATATGTTTTTTGCTACAATTTCCGTTTTTATCGCAGTGATTTTTGGTCAAATTGAAGCTGGTTTAGCATTAGCTTATGATGCGGTAGAACCAACACTGAATTTACATACTTTGATAGGTTGGTCTTTGTCAGGATTTATCGCTGCAATGACGGGATGGCGGTATGTAATTCGCATCCGCTATCCCAAAAGAGTACCAGTTACTTATTTAGGAATTGGCTTAATTTTAACAATGCTGTTGTGTTTTCAAGTGTATCTTGGAGACAAACTAGTTTGGGTGTATGGATTGCATACAAGTCAAGTTGTAGAAGCCGTGAAAGAAGGGGCTTTATAATGGATACAGAAATTATAAATCAGATGCCTATGGGCGCGAATGGGTTGCCATATCATATACCAATTCATCCTAATTTAGTGCATTTAACATTGGGACTATTTATTATTGCGATTACTTTTGATATTGCCGGTGTCTTTTTCACATTAGAAAAACCAGTCTTCAAATTTTTATCGATACGTGTAAATCGTTCCAATTTTTTTGATGTTGGCTGGTATAATATTGTGGCTTCAGCGATAATTACCTTTTTTACGGTGGCAGCAGGTTTTTATGAAATCATGCTGGCGCAACCTCCAGCTGATGTCAAAAGTGCTTGGGGATTGGGAGCAATGGAAACAATGCTCTGGCATGGAGTGGGAGGAGTTTTGCTGCTGACTTTTATAGTTGGCATGGCTGTTTGGCGAGGATTTCAACGCTTCAAAATTTGCAAAGATAAGACTTTACAAGTCCAGTTCAGTTATTTACTTGTAGGGCTAGTCATTATGTTTGTCATGTATCTCCACGGAACATTAGGAGCGCATATGGCTGGTGAATTTGGTATACACAATACCGCAGACAATCTACTTAGAACTGGACAAGATCCGAATATTTTTTTGAAGTAGATGAATTGGGAATTGGGCATTGGGAATTGGGCATTGGGCATTGGCGAAAAACAACTAACCACTAACCACTAACAACTAACCACCAACCACCAACAACTAACAACTAACAACCAACAACTAACAACTAACCACCAACAACTAACCACTAACAACTAACTATTATTAGTTATGACAAGACGTAAGATTATATTATTAGCTATCAGTACAATTTTCCTAGCTATTGTTAGTCTAGGGATAGGACAACTATCGTATTCTTGGCTTCCCCCTGAAGCTACTGCTGAATCTCTATTAATTGATAAATTATTCAGCTTTTTGGTGACTTTAGGAGCATTTATTTTTCTTGGGGTTACGGGAGCGCTGATATATTCAATTATCTTCAATCGTGCGGGTAAATACGATACTAGCGATGGTCCTCATATAGAGGGTAATATCACTCTTGAAGTAGTATGGACGGCAATTCCATTTGTATTAGTGATTTGGATTGGAGTCTATAGTTTCCAAATCTACGACGAAATGTCTATTCTGTCTCCGATGGAACATCAGCATATTTCGATGGGTATGAAATCGGCTAATGCAGAGGCAATCTCAACAACATCGGAATTACCGGAAGATTCAGACAAAATTGAAGTAATATCGAAACAGTGGGCTTGGATTTTCAACTATCCCGAACAAAATATCAGCAGTACCGAATTACATTTACCTGTAAATCAAAGAGCTTATCTAACCCTGAAATCAGAAGATGTGATACATGGATTTTATATTCCTGCATTTCGGGTAAAGCAAGATGTTATCCCTAATGAAACAATCAACTTTGAATTTACCCCTATTCTTGAAGGTAAATATAGCCTGCGAGATTCTCAATATAGCGGTACTTATTTCGCAGCAATGCAGGCTGATGTGGTTGTTGAATCTCCAGAGAAATACAACCAATGGTTAAAAGAGGCTTCTAAACAAAAACCTTCTCCTGCTTATAACCAAGCAATGTCTGAATACAAAAGAAAATCAGAGGTAGCAGCTGATACTAATTGGGCAACAGTTAAGCCAGCAGAACCTCCTGTGGTTAATTATCACGATTAAATCAGTTAACAGTTAACAGTACCATGACAGTAGCATGACAGTTATATTCATTGTTAATTGTTTACGGATAATCGAAAATCTAAATTCTAAATTCTAAATTCTAAAATTGAAATGACTAACACTCAATCTAAGAATACTGAGGTTGTGCAAAAGCAACATCAACCTCAGATTCAACCCCAACATCAACATCAACCACAACACCATCATCATCCACCGACAACCTGGAAGACCTATTTTACTTTTAGTACGGACCATAAAGTAATTGGTATTCAATATATAGTTACAGCTTTTTTATTTTTCTTCCTTGGTGGAATACTTGCCATGATTATCAGGGGTGAATTAATGACTCCTGACTCTGATTTGGTAGATCGCACAGTCTACAATTCAATGTTTACGATGCATGGAACGTTAATGCTATTTATGTGGACTTTCCCCATATTGGCAGGTTTAGCGAACTATCTCGTACCTTTGCAGATTGGTGCTAAAGATATGGCATTTCCTCGATTGAATGCTTTAGCTTTTTGGATGGTGCCCCTGTTCGGCATCGTACTAATGGCGAGTTTCTTCGTTCCTGGTGGTTCAGCACAAGCAGGTTGGTGGTCTTATCCTCCTGTAAGTACTCAGAATCCCACGGGTAATTTGGTTAATGGAGAACTCTTATGGTTAGTAGCTGTAGCATTATCGGGTGTTTCATCCATTTTAGGCGCAGTTAATATTGTTACTACTATTTTCCGCATGAGAGCGCCAGGAATGGGCTTTTTCAAAATGCCTGCTTATGTATGGACAGTCTTAAGCGCTCAGATGATTCAATTGTTTGGATTACCTGCTTTGACTGCTGGTGCGGTAATGCTATTGTTTGATTTGACTGTGGGAACTAGTTTCTTTGACCCAGCAAAAGGCGGCGACCCTGTCTTATACCAGCATTTTTTCTGGTTCTATTCTCATCCAGCGGTATACGTAATTATACTACCTATCTTCGGAATCTTTTCAGAGATATTTCCGGTTTACTCTCGCAAACCTTTATTTGGTTACAAAGTAGTTGCAGTTTCATCCTTAATTATCACTGGATTGAGTGCGGTGGTATGGGTTCACCACATGTATGCGAGTGGTACAGCTGGCTGGATGCGGATGCTGTTCATGTTCTCCACAATGTTAATTTCTGTACCTACCGGAATTAAAGTATTTGCTTGGTTAGGAACCATTTGGGGAGGTAAATTACGCTTAGATACAGCAATGTTGTTTGGATTGGGTGGATTAGTGATGTTTGTGTTTGCAGGTATCACTGGTATCATGCTTTCCTCTGTTCCCATCGACATTCACGTTAACAATACTTACTTCGTCGTCGGGCACTTCCACTATGTTGTTTTCGGTGCGGTAGTGATGGGTGTTTATGCAGCCATCTATCACTGGTTCCCTAAAATGACTGGGAAAATGTATAACGAAGGCTTAGGTAAGCTACATTTCTGGTTAACCTTCATTGGTACAAACCTTAACTTCTTCCCCATGCATCCATTAGGATTGCAAGGAATGCCCCGTCGAGTAGCTTCCTACGATCCACAATTAGTAGGTTGGAATGTAGTTGCTAGTATTGGCGCATTTATCTTAGGAATGTCTACATTACCCTTTTTAGTTAATGTTGTAAGTTGTTGGATTGGCGGTAGAAAAGCATCAGATAATCCTTGGCGTGCAATTGGTTTGGAATGGTTAGTATCCTCACCACCACCCGTAGAAAACTTTGAAAAACAACTTCCCATTGTATTAGAAGAGCCATACGGTTACGGTAAATCCAAACCAGAAGATTTAGTCGCAAATGCATCTGAATTGAACTGAAATTAATTTGGTAATTGGTAATTGGGCATTGGGCAGTACAGACGTAGCACTGCTACGTCTCTACATTCCTAACTGGTTACTGTTAACTGATTACTGTTCACTGTTAACTGTTAACTGTTAACTGTTTCTTCAAATCTAATCTTATTTTTATTTGTTATGAGTACTACAGACGGCAAAATAATACAGTTAGAACATGAGAATACATTCGATGAATTAGAGCTAATAAATCATGGGAATGTAACTACTCACGAACATGATGAAGAAGGCAACAGTATGTTTGGCTTCATCGCATTTCTGTTGTCGGAAAGCGTTATTTTCTTAAGCTTTTTTGCGGGATATATCGTTTACAAAACAACAACCGTAGATTGGCTACCGCCAGGAGTTGAAGGGCTAGAAGTTAGAGAACCATTTATAAATACAGTAATTCTAGTTTCTAGTAGCTTCGTGATTTATTTTGCTGAAAGGGAATTAAAGAACCATAACATTTGGCGTTTTCGCCTTTTTTGGTTATTAACAATGGCAATGGGAAGTTACTTCCTTTATGGACAAGCAGTTGAATGGAGCGGTTTAGAATTTGGCTTTACATCTGGTGTATTCGGTGGAATGTTTTATTTACTAACTGGTTTCCACGGCTTACACGTTCTCACAGGTGTTGTATTGCAGCTAAATATGTTAGTTCGTTCCTTTATTCCAGGCAATTACAAAAATGGTCACTATGGTGTGGATGCCACTTCACTATTCTGGCACTTTGTTGACGTAATTTGGATTGTTTTATTCGTGCTTCTTTACCTTTGGCAGTGAACAGTGAACAGTGAACAGTGAACAGTTAACAGTTAACAGTTAACAGTTCACTGTTAGCAGTTAGCAGTATTCACAATTATCAATTATCAATTATCAATGCCCCATTCCTAACAACTAACAACTAACAACTAACAACTAACAACTATCAACTAACAACTATTATCAACTAACAACTATCAACTAACAACTAACAACTATCAACTATCAACTATCAACTAACAACTAACAACTAACAACTAGTTGGAGAGCATTTGATTGATAGATTGGGGTGAGGGGAGGTAGAAGTTAAAAGGGAGATTCAAAAAATAAAATATCGAGCTTTTAAATGTAAAAGGTTTGCATCAAGGATTTTAGTTCTTAGTGCAAACCTTTTGTTATTTTGACTGCATAAAATTTCAATAAAATTTTGGGATTTTTGTAATACCAGCGACATTTTAAACTGAGGCATGTTAAATACTTCTAAGCCTCAAGGTTGGTATTATTACAATCAAAGCAAAAATTATCATTTTCATTATTAAGTGTTTTCTTTTTCGTTATAATACTAAATTTCTGTAAAATACATAGTCAGAGGTATTTTATCATACTTATTTGTTGAAGTAAAAAAACTATTATTTCTTTAGTTATTTAGCAATCTATTTCAAATATCTGAAGTAAGTCTTTGCAGTTAACTAATTATTTATCAGCATAGAGAAAAGCTGATTTGCGTTGAGTATGAAAATTGAAAACTAAATAATCGTTAATTAAATTTTAATCCGAAATTATACTTTTGTGAAAAAATAAAGGGGATATTATGGCTGGCGAAAAAGAAAATAATAAATTGCTCCTCGAACAAATGTTGGAGTTTGAAAATCAGATACAACAAGCTATTTCAGAATTATCTAATCAAGAAGCTATTCTCAAGGATGTTTGTCAGAAGATTCAATCACCTTTTAGTTTTGACTTGGCTTTAATAGCCTTAGTTAATCCGGAGAAAAATATTGTTGAGACGGTATACGAAAGAGCATCTACAGCCAATACATCTATCAAATGCAAGTATTATCTTGAGAAAAAACCATATTTAAGGAATATCCGAGCAGATATAGTTAAAACCCGCCATACTGAAATTATCTCTGGATGGGATAGCCGATTTGACAAGTGGATTTATCAAGAATATAACCAGAAAGAATATATCCGTATTTTTACTCCCATTCTCTTATATTGGGACAAAAACGGAAACATCGTTGAAGATTGGTTTGAAAAGTGTGAGTGGAAAGTAATCACCGAAGAAATAACCGATGATGGTTATCGTACTGTTTTAGAAATTCAAGAAAATCAATTAACTGAAGGCAGTTTTCAAGTAATTGGCACAGTAAATCTAGGTTATGAAAACTTAACAGAACAAATCACTCCAGAGCAAGCAATTGTATCAGTAAAGCTCCTTGCTCAAGAGGCTCTCAAAATACGTCATACACAACTCTCTTATGTTTTAGAAGTGATTGCCGAAAATGCTCGGCGTATTTTAAAAGCTGATGTGGCTGCTATAGATTTTATCTATGAGCCAGAAGATAAACGTTATATTTATCAAGTTCTTAATGGTAAAGTTACTGAAAATTTATGGGAAACTTTTACCTCTCGCAAAAAAGAGTTAGGTAAAGAAGCTTTGCAAGAAGCTAAACCAATATTTGTCACAAATTCTCAGCAAAATTGTCTTAATAATTTAGCAAAACTCTTAGGTAAAAAAAATAAAGCAATGGTGGCTTTTCCATTGCAAGTTGAGGATAAAGAAGGTTTTTTACATTTAGAATTTCATGATGAGCGTCAATTTACTGAAGATGAAATATTTTTATTACATCTATTTGCAAGTCGTGCCAATAGCGCTATTTTACACGCCACAGCCAAAGCAGATAAAAAGGCTCAAGAAGCTCAGATAGCGAATCTCCACTTATTCTCTCAGTCTCTAATTCATGAGACAGAAAAAGAAGTGTTGCAGCAGCGTATTATATGGGAAATAGGCAATATTATTGGGGCAGATATTGTTATTTTAAATGAATATTCCCAGCCTCACGGTAAATTTTTAAAACCATTAAAAATTGTAGGAAGACTGATTCAAGAACGGGATAAGTATCCTGAGCTTAATCGAAATGACAAGTCATTAATGTTAATTAAAAATGGTAGCAACATTTATGAATCTTCGTTAGATAGTAGCGAGATGTTTAAGGATTCAGACTTAATTAAACAAGAAGGCATCAAATCTACAGCTGCTATTTTACTCAAAGTTGGGGAACAAGTTGTCGGGGGGATGTTTATTCTATATCGACGAATTTACAATTTCTCAAAAGACGAGCAAGACTTAATTGAAACCCTGGCTTCTTCTGCTGCTTACGCCATTAAAAATCAGCGATGGCTACAATCATCCTTTGATGCTCTAAGTGATATTGAGCGAGAGTTAATAACTACTTTAGAAGAGGATAAACTTCTTAATAAAATTGTAGAGCGAGCGGTAGAAAAAATTAAAGCTGATTTTGGAAGTATTCGTTTGCTATTACCTAATAATCGGGAACTGGAAACTAAAGCTTTTTATCCCTCAAATACACCTCGTCAAGTCCTTCAACGTACCAATATAGAACAAGGTATTACTGGTTGGGTCGCAAAAAATCGCCAACCTGCTATAGTGAATGATATTCAACAAGATCCAAGATTTCTAGGTGATGTTGAAAACGTGCGATCGGAATTGTGCCTACCTCTTCTAGATAAAAAAGAACATCTAATTGGTGTACTCAACGTTGAAAGTCATCAAGTTAACGCATTTGAACCAAAAGATTTACGATTACTCCAACAAATAGCTCACTTAGCGGTAATAGCAATCCAGAATGCTAAGAAGCAAGAATTACTAGCCAAATCCGAAGCAATGGTCACTCTTGGAGACATCGCAGGTCCCTTAGTACATCGTACAAATAATAACGTTGGTGCTATTCGTGTATTAGCTCAGGATATTTGTGATGAAGCTGATGAGGATGAGGATATTAAAAGTTTGGCTACTGAAATTGTATCAATAGCTGAGCAAGTTTTGGAATACTCACAAAAGATGAGAAGTTGGATGAAAGATCAATTTCAAATAATTAATCTTGAAAAGGACATAATTAAAAACATATTGACAAAAATAAATATACCCGAAAATATTCAAACAAATATTAATATTGACAGCGATTTATATCAGGTACATGCAGGAAAGCAACAACTAATAAATGTTTTTGAAAACCTGATTCAAAATGCTATTACTGCAATGTCTAATGGTGGTGAACTATTTATCGAAGGTAGTAATTTGAAAACAGATGCAAGAGAATGGATTAAAATCTGTGTTTGTGATACTGGTGTAGGTATTGCAGAGGAGAATCTCGATAAAATTTTTGAACCTGGTTTCTCTACTAAAGATAGTAGTAAAAACATGGGTTTTGGATTATGGTGGACCAAATTCTATATCGAACGTTTAGAAGGAAGTTTAGAAGTTGAAAGCGAAGTAGGGAAAAGAACCCACTTTACAATCATACTCCCTGCTTATGAAAAATAAGTTTAATTATGGACATACAAAATTTAAAATCAGAAAATAAAGAGGATAATAATGGTACATTTAAAAATTCTTCTAGTTGAAGATAATTCATATTGGCAAAAAATTCTCGAAAGTAGAATTCGTCGTGCATTAAAAGGTCTAGGTTATCAGGATTCCGATTACACAATAAAAGTTGTTGACACTTTTGATGAAGCTTATCAAGCACTTCAAGAAAATGCGTGGCATTTACTAGTTACCGATGTTGAACTCAAAGATTCTTCTACAACAACAAAAGAAAAGTTAGGAACAGAATTAGTTCCAGTTGCCAAACATAGAAATGTTCCTACTCTTACAGTTGCAGGAACTGAACCATTACCAAATTACAATTATTTCCCTAAACAAAACTTTGATGGAAAAGAATTTATTAATCAAGTTCAAATGCTTTTGAAATAGTAAATAGCTATCAAAAGGTTAGTTAATCAGTAGGTATGGAATGAAATATAAAATTCTTCTAGTTGAAGATGATTCATCTTGGCAGAATATAATTAAGGGAAAAATCCGTAGTGCTTTAAAAAATATAAATATTGAAGATTATGAAATCAAAATTATTGATAATTTCGATCAATCTTATGAAGTACTAGAAGAAGGTTCTTGGAATTTACTAGTAACTGATATTGGCTTGGGAAATTCTGAATTACAGCCAATGAAACTAGGAAAACAATTAGTTGAAATTGCATCTGAGCGAAATATCCCAACTATTGTTGTCAGCGGAACAACTCATTTAAATCGTGCTGATGTCCGTGAAATTTTAAAGAAGCTTGGTGCATATGATTTCTTTGCTAAAGAAACTTTTGATGCTAAAGAATTTATTGATGCAGTTCAAGATGTTTTACAAAATAAAGAAGAACAAGTAGAAGGAGAAAATTCATCTATGTCAAATACTATTTCAAAAACCGATATTGATAAACTCGTAAATGTCATAACAAATCAAGCTGCCAATGCTTTTATTAGCCCACAAGAGTTTTTTAAAGACCTTATAAATCGAGCAAATTTACCTCAAAAATGGGTTTTTGGTCTTGCTGGAGTTTGGACTGGAGATCCAAATGTTGATGCGCGAAAATTAATAAATTGGGCTTTAGCTAACAATGGAAATCCTAATGACAAACGCTTCACTACTTTAGGTAGCATCCTTCAAGCATTACTTATAGATGTAGGATTCAACGATGCCATACTCATCGTTTCTTTAATCATTATTTATCAACTCTGTACAGATAAAAAAGAATTAGAAAAATTACGAATAACTTACCAAGTTCCAATTTCTGCTATTGATACTACCACAACAACATCAGACTTTGGTCCTAACATTAACTGGCAACCACCAGATGATACCGAACTCGAAAGCTGGTTTAAACCAGAACCTGATTTTCTCGACGTTGGTTTTCTAATCCAAGCTATCGAACACGCTACCTCAGTATGTCGCATTGAAATGCCCAATCAAGGAATACTCGGAACTGGTTTTCTAATAGCTCCCAATCTAGTTTTAACTAATTACCACGTCGTCTACTCAGAAAATACAGATATTCAAATAAACCCTAGCGATATAGTTTTGCGCTTCGGTTGCTTCACTTCAACTACTGGTGACGAAGAAAAAGGACAAACATTCAAATTAGTCAACGATAAACCAATTCTGGAATCAAGCCCTACAAACAAACTTGATTACGCACTACTCCAGGTAGAAGACAGCATCACGCAAGCAAAAGATATCACTGAAGCTGAATGCGAATTTGATAATTTACCTGAGAAAAAGATGGCTCTAAATATCTTGCAACATCCCCAAGGAGCTTCGATGAAAATAGCCATCAGCAGTAATGCCATCGCTAACATTTTTCCAGATAGTGGATTGATGCAATATGTAACAAAAACATCTAGTGGTTCAAGCGGTTCACCCTGCTTTAATGAAGATTGGAAAGTAGTTGCATTACACCACGCTCAAAAAGCAACACATTTCGGAAGTATTAGAGAAGGCATTTTGCTGAGTTCAATTTATAAAGAAATTCAACAACATCTGAAATAAATTAATCTATGAAAACCAATTAAAATATTGTATTTTTGTTACCTCTATTATTTTATTCAACACTTTTATACTGAGATTAAAATATATGGGCTAATTGAAATGAGTCGTAGAATCACAACAACACAATATCAAACTGCATTGCCTGGAAAACAAGTTGATACATATTTCGATAAAGTTATCAAATATATTCCAGCAGATGTATTAGGTGCTTGGGTTGCTGTTGATGGACTAATCGAAGGTGCGGGTGTAAACATAGCACAAAATACATCACTCTGGATAGCATTTGTAATTGGTATTTTTATCACCGCTTTTTGGACTTATAAACAGACTCAACAACACAAGAAACCAGCAGCAATTACCCAAATAGTAATTTCAACTGGTGCATTTATCGTTTGGGTATATGCTTCAGGAGGTCCTTTTGAAAGCGTTAATTTATACAATGCTACTTATGGTTCAATGTTATTAATCTTTTACACTTTGATAGTAGCTATGATTAATCCTATTGAGGGATAGGCTCAATACAGTTGCCGCCTCTGCAATATTCTCTCCCCCTGCTCCCCCTGCACCCTCTGCTCCCCATGCTTGTCTCAACAGATCAATTTATTATTAGAATACAAATTATACCTCACCCTGTCCTGACGGACATCCCTCTCCGATGTTTTGGAGAGGGAACGAGGGTGAGGTTTCGAGTATGTTGGACTCAACTGAAAACCGCTGTATTATCTGTTAACAAATGAATTGTTAACCAATTTTTTAATCAGCAATAAATTCAGCGTGTCCGGAATAAATGTAATGAACTTTGCGATCGCCAATTTGCTGGTCTAACTCTACTGCATAATGACCCTCTTCATCAACAAGCAGCTTTCCTTTATAATCTCCAACTTGTATCTTGAACAATTCATCACGGGGTATCCTGCTAGATTGCTCTGTTGAAGGCTTTGCAACAGTATTCTTTGTAATCCTCAAAACACCTACAAGTTCATCATCATCATCATAATCAACTGGTTCTGGTTTTTCACCTACTAAACCATTGACAATTGCTGTTGCCATTGTCTGGGGATTAAACCTTTCCATGTCGCTATCATTAGTTAGAAAGCAGCACTCAATTAACATAGCAGGCATATTTGTCTCTCTCAACACTACTAAGTTTTGAGGCTTAACTCTTCGATTCCTAAAGCCTAAAGCAACTATTCTATCCAGTACTTCTTGTGCTAAAGCTCTAGAAGAACTATTTCTGCTATAAATTAAGACTTCAGAACCATTAGCACTTGATCTACTAAAAGCATTAAAGTGAATAGAAACAAAATAATCTACTCTCAAAGAATTAGCTTTTCTCGCTCTCTGTAGTAGAGAATTGTAAACACGGCTTCTTGTTGTGAAACCAAAAGCTCTTATAGGGGTAAGATTGGCAACTCTATGTCCTCTTGCTTTGAGCTCTTGAATAACCAATTCTCCAACTTGCTTTGCATAAACATCTTCCCTGTGTGTTCCTGATACTGCTCCTGTATCCGGGGGACAATTATGACCGATATCTATTCCAAAATACATATCCAATTCACCTCACAGAAAATGGGTTCAGATATAATTTCAGTTTGATATCAAATCAATTAAATGTCAGGGGCGATCGCATACACTTTGATATTTATTATTCATAATTTAAAATATATTATTTTCTACTTAAATTTTCTTTTTTTAAATCATTCAAATAGAATTTATAAATCTAGATAATGCTGATTCAAAAATAAATTTATTCCAATACATATAATTAACTCAGCAAGCAAAACTGCAATTTATTTACAATTTTTTTAAATATAAATTTTATTAGGTTGAGCAAATATCATTATAAGTCTACATGCAGTATTTATAAAAAAATCTTGATATGTAATAATGACAACTTGTCATTATTAAGATAATCTATATTTAAAGAAAAAAGACTACAAAAAACAATAAAATATAACAATTTCTGTTTAATTGCCTACAATAAAGAAATATTACATCAAAGTCGCGTATTCTTGCTAAGATTAAAACGAAAATATCAGCGCGAGCAATTTGCTGTAAATGTAGAGGGGAATACAATGTTTGAAAATCTTCTTCCAGCTTTAAACGAGCATAATTTGCCCTACCCAGATACAATTCACCCCATCGTGGTTCACTTTGTAATTGCGATGGTTTTATTTGCGTTTTTTTGCGATATTATCGGCTATTTTACCAAAAATTCTCGACTTTTCGAGGTGAGTTGGTGGAATATGTTTTTTGCAACTATTTCCATCTTTATCGCAATTATTTTTGGTCAAATAGAAGCGGGTTTGGCATTAGCTTACGATGCTGTGGAACCAGTACTAAATTTACATACTTTAATTGGTTGGTCCCTCTCGGGAATTATTGCAGCAATCACGGGATGGCGATATGTTATCCGTTTGCGGGATTCTGAAAGTATTCCTATTTCTTATTTAGGTGTAGGAGTATTTTTGACAATTTTAGTCTGTTTTCAGGTATATCTCGGAGATAAACTTGTTTGGGTTTATGGATTGCACACAAGTCCGGTTGTTGAAGCTGTGAAAGAGGGGATTTTATAATGAATTATGAATTAATTAATCGGTTAGATTTAGGAACGAATGGATTACCTTATTCTATCCCAATTCATCCTAATTTAGTGCATCTAACATTGGGATTATTTATTATTAGTATAGCCTTTGATATAGTTGGCGTATTCTTTACATTAGAAAAACCAATCTTCAAATTTCTAGCTATTAAAGCAACTCGTAGTGGTTTCTTTGATGTTGGCTGGTACAATATGTTAGCCGCGTCCATTATTACATTTTTTACAGTTGCAGCAGGTTTTTACGAAATTATGCTGGCACACCCAGAACCTGATGTTAAAAGTGCTTGGGGTTTGGGAGCAATGGAAACAATGCTTTGGCACGGTGTTGGCGGTGTTGTATTATTAGCATTTATTGTGGGAATGACTGTTTGGCGTGGATATCAACGGTTTGTTTGGCGTAAAGATAGAGGTTTGCAAGTTCAATTTAGTTACGTATTCGTTGGGTTATTTATTATGTTTTTAATGTACGTTCACGGAACATTAGGAGCGCATATGGCTGGTGAATTTGGTATACATAATACGGCAGATAATTTATTACGTTTGGGACAAGACCCAAATGCTTTATTGAAGTAGGTAACTATCACTGATTAGATGGATTTCACTGATTTCACGGATTGGATTATTATTAATCACTAACAATTATCAAATAACCACTAACAACTAACCACTAAAAACTAACCACTAACAACTATTAATTATGAAAATACGCGATATTTTATCAGTAATTATCGGGGCGATTGTTTTAGCTGTTGTTAGTCTATGGATTGGACAACAGGCTTATTCTTGGCTTCCTCCGCAAGCTACTACTCAATCTCTATTAGTAGATGATTTATTCAGTTTTTTGGTGACTTTAGGAGCGTTTATTTTCCTGGGTGTTACGGCAGCAATCGTATATTCAATAATATTTAATCGTGCGGGTAAGTACGATGTTAGCGATGGCCCTGCTATAGAAGGTAATATTACTTTGGAAGTGGTTTGGACGGCAATCCCATTTGCTTTAGTAATTTGGATTGGGGTTTATAGTTACCAAGTTTATGACCAAATGTCGATTCTCGGTTCTATGCAGCATCAACATATGTCTATGGGCATGAAATCAGCGATTGCAGCACCAGTTGAAAATTCAGAAAAAATCGAAGTTATATCCAAACAATGGGCTTGGATTTTTAATTATCCACAGCAAAATATTAGCAGTACCGAATTACATTTACCTGTAAACAAACCGGCTTATTTAACACTGCAATCCGTTGATGTTATACATGGTTTTTATATTCCTGCATTCCGGGTAAAGCAAGATGTAATTCCTGGTGAAATAATCAATTTTCGATTTACTCCCATTCTTGAAGGTAGATATAGACTGCGGGATTCTCAATATAGTGGTACTTACTTCGCAGCAATGCAGGCTGACGTAGTTGTTGAATCCCCAGAAAAATATCAAGAATGGCTAAAAGTTGCTCAAAACCGCGAACCATCTCCGGCATACAATCAAGCAGTGGCTGAATATACCAGTAAATCCGATAAAGCAATTAACACTAGTTGGGCAACTGTTAAACCAGCGGCACCTCCGGTTGTTAATTATCACGAATGATGAAAATTGGGGATTGGGGATTGGGGATTGGGCATGGGTAATTAGGGAAAGGGGGAAGAGGGGAAATGCTTTAACTCCTAACTCCTAACTTTTATTTTTCCAATCCAAAACAAAAACATCCGTTGTTAAAATCTAAAATCCAAAATTGAATTGAGAGGAAATAGGAAGATAATCTCCTACCACGAGCAATTTATTATCCCATGCCCTATGCCCCATGCCCTATTCCCAATCTAAAATCTAAAATCTAAAATCTAAAATCGAAATGACTAGTACTAAACCTACAAATATTGAAGTTGCTCAAGAGCAACATGATGGGGGACATCATCATCCACCGACGACTTGGAAGACTTATTTTACTTTTAGTACCGACCACAAAGTAATAGGTATCCAATATATAGTCACAGCATTCGTATTTTTCCTGATTGGTGGTATTTTTGCGATGATTATCCGGGGTGAATTAATTACTCCTGAATCCGATTTGGTTGACCGTACCGTTTATAATGCCATGTTTACCATGCACGGTACGATAATGCTGTTTATGTGGACTTTTCCGGTGCTGGCTGGTTTAGCAAACTACCTCGTACCTCTGCAGATTGGAGCGCGAGATATGGCGTTTCCTCGTCTTAATGCTCTTGCTTTTTGGATGGTTCCAGTGTTTGGAATTATACTTATGGCTAGCTTCCTAGTTCCCGGTGGTCCCGCTCAATCTGGATGGTGGTCTTATCCACCGGTAAGTACCCAGAATGCAGCGGGTGTTTTGCTCAATGGACAATTCCTGTGGTTGATAGCTGTGGCACTATCGGGGGTATCTTCGATTTTAGGTGCGGTAAATATTGTCACTACAATTTTCCGTATGAGAGCGCCGGGAATGGGTTTCTTTAAAATGCCTGCTTACGTATGGGCGGTATTGAGCGCTCAGATGATTCAGCTGTTTGGATTGCCTGCACTGACTGCTGGTGCGGTAATGCTGATGTTTGATTTATCTGTAGGAACTAGTTTCTTCGACCCCGCAAAAGGTGGCGACCCAGTATTATATCAACACTTTTTCTGGTTTTATTCCCATCCTGCAGTTTACGTAATTATACTGCCAGTATTTGGAATTTTTTCCGAAGTATTTCCGGTTTACGCTCGCAAACCTTTATTTGGTTATAAAGTCATAGCGGTTTCATCGCTGATTATCACCGGATTAAGCGCTATGGTTTGGGTTCACCACATGTTTGCTAGTGGAACCCCCGGTTGGATGCGGATGCTGTTCATGTTCTCGACAATGTTAATTTCCGTACCTACTGGAATCAAAGTATTTGCTTGGGTAGGGACAATTTGGGGAGGAAAATTACGTTTAGACACACCAATGTTATTTGCGTTGGGTGGATTGGTGATGTTCGTATTTTCTGGAATTACGGGTATCATGCTCGCAGCGGTTCCCGTTGACATTCACGTTAACAATACTTACTTCGTAGTCGGTCACTTCCACTATGTAATTTATGGTGCAACAGTAATGGGTGTTTATGCGGCACTATACCATTGGTTCCCCAAGATGACAGGAAGAATGTATTACGAAGGTTTGGGTAAATTGCACTTTTGGTTGACCTTTATTGGTGCAAACCTCAACTTCTTTCCCATGCATCCTTTAGGACTGCAAGGAATGCCCAGACGAGTCGCTTCTTACGACCCAGAATTTGCTTTTTGGAATGTAATTGCGAGTATTGGTGGATTTTTATTGGGAATGTCCACGTTACCGTTTTTACTTAATGTCATCAGTTCTTGGGCTGACGGTAAAAAAGCACCAGATAATCCCTGGAGAGCAATTGGTTTGGAATGGTTGGTTTCTTCACCACCACCAGTAGAAAACTTTGAAAAACAACTTCCAATTGTCGTAGAAGAACCTTATGGTTACGGGAAGTCAACACCGGAGAAGTTAGTCGCTAATCCTTCGGAGCTTAATTAGAGAGGGGGTAGAGGGGGAAGAGTGGGGAGAGGGGGAAGAATTTATTATTCCTAACTTTTAACTTCTAACTCCTAACTCCTAACTATTTTCAATTACCAATTACCAAATTATTATGAGTACTACAGACGGTCAAGCAATGCAATTAGAAGATGAGAATTCTTTGAAGCAATTGGAGTTAGAGAATTCTGAAAATATAGTCGAACACGAGCATGATGAAGAAGCCAATAGTATGTTCGGTTTCGTTGCTTTTCTGCTATCGGAAAGCGTAATTTTCTTAAGCTTTTTTGCTGGATATATTGTTTACAAAACAACAACTGTTGATTGGCTACCACCAGGGGTTGAAGGATTAGAAGTTAAAGAACCAGCAATAAATACAGTCATTCTTGTTTCCAGTAGTTTCGTAATTTATTTTGCGGAAAGATTTTTAAAGAAAGATAATCTTTGGGGTTTTCGCTTCTTTTGGCTGTTAACAATGCTGATGGGAAGTTATTTTCTCTACGGTCAAGCTATTGAATGGAATGGTTTAGAATTTGGCTTTACCTCGGGAACGTTTGGTGGGATGTTTTACTTATTAACAGGATTCCACGGTTTACACGTTTTTAGCGGTGTATTATTGCAATCAATAATGTTGATTCGTTCTTTCATTCCCGGTAATTATAAAAACGGTCATTATGGAGTTGACGCAACTTCTTTATTTTGGCACTTTGTTGATGTAATTTGGATTGTTTTGTTTCTACTGCTTTATGTTTGGCAATAATTATCACGGATTAGATGGATTTCACTGATTTCACTGATTTTATTACCAATTACCAATTACCAATTACCAATTAACAACTATCAACTATCAACTATCAACTATCAACTATCAACTAGCAACTAACAACTAACAACTATCTACTAACAACCAGTAATTATGACATTAACCGTTCGTGTAA
>JBCBPQ010000142.1:0-18159 GCA_039820645.1 Cyanobacteria bacterium J06633_8
ATAAAGTTCGACTTTACTGATAAAAACGCCGCAGGTGAAGAAATTGGAGTTTTATTCAATAGCATCGGACTGTTGGACTTAGATGAACATAAGCTTCCAGAATTCATGGTCAAATTTGCCGGTGGAGATGAATTAATTAAGTTTAAATTTAATGAAAGAGATGCTAATAAACAATCAGTAGGAAATCGTACAGAAATGCTAACACTTGAAAGGTCAGAGTATGTAACTCAAATGACTCGTCAGAGAGCTTATAATACAAAGAAGAAGAAAGTAACAGATGAAAATTCACTCAGGACTTACGATTTTGATTTCGGCGATAAAAGAGTTACAGAATTCTATGTGAATTTATCCGGAAGTGGAGCAATTACTGACTTAAACTACTATCGAGAGGATACCCCAAATTTCTCAAGAAAAGTACCAGAACCAACTTCTATCTTAAGTTTAGCTGCTATGAGTGCCTTAGCAGCTTCCTCCTTAAAGCGCAAGCGCAAGTGTCAAATATCTAATTAATTAATTAAATACAAACTATTTCTTGACTAACACTTACTAGCAAATCATTTCATTTTCCCTTTAACCAAGGGAGAATTTTTTATTTTGTAGGTTGGGTTAGGCATAAAATTAATATTAGGCATAAATGCAGTAATTTTGATTATGCCGTAACCCAACATCATGAAATAGACATCTCCGAAAAAGAATGTAGAGACGCGATATATCCCGTCTCTACAAAGTTTCTGGGTGACGCATATCTAATTTCCCGCAGATGTCTAATGCCGATTTAATTACCTAACAGCAGCAACTTCTCTACCTAAATCCTGAAACATCGGCGTACTCAAATATCTTTCCCCGAAGGAAGGCTGAATCATTACAATCAAACGTCCCTTGTTTTCCGGGCGCTTGCCGATTTCAATCGCTGCCGATAAAGCTGCACCAGAAGAAATGCCGGATAATATTCCTTCCTCTTTGGCTAAACGTCTTCCCATCGCCATGGCATCTTCATCGGTGACGGTAACTATTTCATCAATCAAATCCTTACGTAGAACATCTGGGATAAATCCGGCACCTATACCCTGAATTTTATGGGGTCCCGGTTGTCCACCGCCCAATACAGGGCTATTTTTAGGTTCTACGGCAACAACTTGAAAACTTGGTTTGCGCTGTTTAATAACTTCGGCTATTCCGGTAATTGTTCCACCAGTACCCACACCAGCAATCAAAAAATCAACTTCCCCGTCAGTATCCTCCCAAATCTCTTCTGCAGTAGTTTCGCGATGTATTTGGGGATTTGCTGGATTTTTGAATTGCTGCAACATATAAGCATTGTCTGTATTAGCGACAATTTCTTCGGCTTTGGAAATTGCTGCGCCCATTCCTCCTTGGGCTGGGGTTAACTCCAAACTTGCACCATAGGCTTTAAGCATGGCTCGTCTTTCTAAACTCATGCTTTCTGGCATGGTTAATATCAAACGATAGCCTAGGGCAGCAGCTACCATTGCCAATCCAATTCCCGTATTGCCGGATGTTGGTTCTACTAAAATACTTTTACCTGGTTCAATTAATCCTTGTTCTTGTGCAGTTTTAACCATATTCGCAGCAATACGGTCTTTTACTGAAGCTGCGGGGTTCATACCTTCCAATTTCACCACTATTCTGGCAAGGCATCCTGCTTCTTGAGGAATTTTATTTAGTTCTACTAACGGTGTTCTACCGATAATTTCTGTAATGTCACTAGCTATTCGCATGTTTTTCTATCCTTTTTCAACTTATGAGTTGTTTCTTATTCTCTATAAAGAAAATCAATTATCTTATAGTTTTTCTACAAGCGTAATATTAAGAATTTTAAAGCAAAATCTTAATACTCTTAAGTTTGTATATAATCGCACCAAAACTATTTAAATAATTAGTCAAAAAATTATTTAAAAAAGCTTCTATAGCAATTCTACAGGAGTGATAAACATTTGAAACAATATAAACCTAGTTTACGAATTCTGAAGATTTGCTTTTAATTCAATATTATTTATAATTCTGCTAAAACTAATACATGTTTGTACTTGTAACCGCAACTTAATTGCAAATATGCTTGATTACCAAGGGATTGCGTTTTTTTATATCCACTAATTTTATCAAAAGTGAGTACAAAAATAATAGAACCCTACTTCATGAATACTAACACCCCTACCCGAAAATACTAGAACCCATACCCCTAAAAAAAATTCAAAGTCTTCCCAATCATAAATTATAGGTGTTTGAGTACAACCTTAATTAATTTAATTATTCCAAGAGTGACGACTTTGAGTCCTCAGTTGTTTGCTGGCTGATATAACAGCTATAGGATTTACGCAGAGATTCCCCTCTACCCCCCCGTCTTTTCGGGGGGGCTTCTTAAAACCCTCTATATTTTTCTGAGTAAATATTCTTTTTAAATAATCGCAACGTCGCGAATTTATTTACACAACTATACAAAAACTATAGCTATATGCCATCTTTTCACTGGCTTCAGGTGACGTAAAAAATAAAAGCCATGATAAATGTAAACCTTGTTAATTTATTTACTGTTTGTGTAATTACGTTAGCGGTAATTTTTCCCAGTCTAACAGTATTTGGTCTGGTATGGGACAAGCATTTAGAGTTTGTCGAAATGCAGCAGAATATTGCTACATACAGTCAAATTATCGATAACGAATGTTCTGCATCTTTTATAACAACTAGTTCACTTATAGATAATCATTTTTCTCAGTTATATACAAATCCAGATGAAATAAATCTAAATTTATCAAATAAATATCAAAGTTCAAATTTATGGCGATGGTTTTTTTTATTTGTACCATTCTGTATTGGAACTGTAATTTATTTTTACGATAGATATTTAGTTCATCGCGCTAATGTTTTTCAACAACAAGTGGAAATGTTGGAAAAATTATGGCAACAAAGTCTCGAATAGTAACAAACATAAAAAACACTATGCCTTCAGAAAAACGTGAAAATCAATATTATAGTTTGATTGAGCAATTGTTGAAATGTCCAAATGGGAAAGAGCCAGAACTGATAGAAGCCAATTCTGAATTAGTAGATGGGGATTTTATTAAATCTATGATGCAAGTTGCAACATCATTTGCTCATAACGGAAACGAAGATGGTGCAAAGTTTTTGATACACGTTGCCAAAGAATTATCTAAACAATTAGGATTTTACCCTGAAGTTACAAATAAGGAGTAATAATGCTATTGACGGCGAATGAGGCACAGAAAATTGCTTTAGAATTTATTCTTAACGAGTGGAATATTGCCGATCAATATAAAGACTGGTTTACAGTAATTGATTGTCGCCTCGTTGGTCAAAGTTGGTATATTGTTGAATTAGCTGTAGCGGGTTTTCCCGATAGATGGTACCTTCAAGTTTACGATACCGCAGAATGCGATCCAAACTATACATTTATCTCTCCCATTCGCGGTTGTGAAGGATATACCGACCTTAGTAGTTTACCTGAATTAGTAGCAGAAGTTTTAGTTTGCGAGCGCAATACTCGATAAATACATAATCAGCGGTGCCTATCGTTGCTTAATTGCTTAGAATTTATATTTTAAGTAAGCAAATATAATTTTTATTTGTTCTTTTAATTTGCAAGTTTCAAAAGGTTTTCTTGTTATCAGGAAGCCTTTTTTATATTACTCTTCTAAATATAACAAAGAACTTGAGTGCAAAAGAAACCTCACCCCTTCCCCTCTCCTTATTAAGGAGAGGGGTATCCTTTATTGCTGCATGTCGGCAAGATAGAGGACGAGGTTATTTCATCTATCTTCTATCCCATTTGAAAGCGCTATATCCTCATTTAATTTAATATTAAATACCCGAATAAAAAATAATTTTACTGTCAATATTAAACTGATTATATTATAAATATTTATGAATTTTTTAATAATAAATATATAGTATATACAACTATTAATATTTTAGTAAACACATTTTTTCATAGAATAAATCATTCAATAGTAGCATGTTAATGAAATATAATTATGCTATATTAAAAATGCCTTATATCTTAGCTAAATATATTGAAAAATGATTAGTGAAGACACTCTTGCTAAGGAATTTATTCGAGTCATCAACGAGTATTATCCCAAAGTAGGAGAGGTGCTTGATGGCTGTTACGTGAAAGTTGTCACAAATTATTGGGGAAGACCTCCTAAAAGCTTGCGGCATGTCGTAATTTATAGCTCGGAGGAAACGCTTTCTTATGTACAAACTCATAAGCAAAAGCTTGCCGATATTGCAGAAAATATGGGATTAGTTCAGGTTGTATTTCGTAATGCTTCGCGTTTGCTACGGGACCCAATGTCGAAAATAAAACAATCTGACCCGCGTATGTGGTTGGATTTACAATGGGTTTCAAGATAGAAATACTGTGGGAATTGTAATCTGAAAAAACTAAGTTTTTGGGGAATAAGGAAACTAGTACCGCTTCGCGGAAGTAAGAAGTAATAAGTAAGAAGTAAGAAGTTCGATTTTCTAGACTTTTCAGCCATTTTAAATGGTTGCCTTATTTATGCCGTGCTGTAGAGTAGTATCTACCATCCTTAGGGAAAAACAGAACACCAAAAGTTGCGATCGCCCAAAAAACCTAACTTAGATTAGACACAGAGGGCTTATATTATGAAGAATAAATCTTTCATTCATGCGGATGATTTGCCACCGAAAGAAGTAACGCAACGTGACAAAATGTTGCTTTTAGAACTAGAAAGGAATACCGGTAAATGTTTTTACGAAGCTTGCGATTGTATCACGCAAGCATTATTATCAAGTTGTTTTTGGTATTTAACTATTGATGCTGAATATTTGACTTTAGTAATTCACACTCCGGAGATTGTGACTTACTGGCATATAGTCAGCAATATTGTACAGTTGGGGATGAAACTTGAACCCCTTGCTGCAAGCGCTAGAATTAGGGTTAATCCCCCTCCAGGTAAAGCAACACCCTTTGAAATTGGTGTCGATGAAGTATCAGCTTTCCGTGATTGGCTGTAAACGAAAGCTCTGAACTTTATCGCGAACAACTCTTAAGTTCCCCTGCGGAAGCTTTGTTAACTAATTCATTTAAGCGAGATTGTCCAAAGCGTTTAATAGCGAACAAATTCTTCGATTCTCCAGCAAAGCTTTCATCAGCTACATTCACATCCATAGCTAAAGCAGCTACATAACCAGCTTCTTGTACTAATTTCCTAACTCGCTCATCATTTTTACCAACAGGGTAAGTAAAGTAGCGAATTGATTCACCCAACTCTTTCTCTAGTATTTGTTTAGATTCTACTATTTCTGGAATTAGTTCTTCATCAGATAACTTAGTTAAATCTGGTGGATGAGTTTTACTATGACCGGCTATAGTTACTAAAGGATGGTCAGCCATCATTTTCAGTTGCTCCCATGTAACGTGGGAGCGACCTGTATTAATACCCATATTCTTAGTATAAACTGAGAAAACCGCCGGATATTTGTACTTCTTTAATAGCGGAAACACATATTCATAATGTCCGCCGTAGCCATCATCAAAACTTAGTAAAATCGGTTTTTCTGGTAATGGGCTGCCGGTACGTAAATGAATCACTAATTGGTCTAAACTAATTGGAGTTACACCCCGAGATTTGATTAATTTAAAATGAGATTCTAATTCTTCGGGAGTAACATCAAAAAAAACTTCCTTTTTGGGTAAAATGTCGTGATACATAGTTATAGGTACTTTTGCGGTTTTAGCCTTTTGGCTAATTTGTGGAAACGGTACAGCTTCAAGAGAAAAAGGAAGATTAGGATAAGTTTGGGTTTTGACTAAAATCTCATTTTCAGATAAAGTTTCCTCTTTCCAAACCTGTAAATTTTTACCTATAGTTTTATATTCTTCACAAAATTTCTCTAAACTTAAAGGGAGAGGGTTATTTTTGATTGCAGCAGAAGAATTGCTAATATTATCGTTTTTAGAATAAAATTTTAAAGCTAATATACTACTCGCTATTATTAGAATACCGCCAATTAATGGAATAAATTTAAGTATTTTTTTTGATTTGGGCTGCATAATATTTAATCTAAGAATATTGTTTATCTGAAAATTGGTATGCATGCACCCGACACAAATAAAACCCGCAGCTTCTACGGGTTTAAGATACTTTTTTTCATGGCTGGATAACAAAACATTAAATATAAGGCTGGTTAAATGCAAGCCTAGAAAATACAAATCATCTAAAGCACTGAAAAACCCGGTTTCTTGAAGAAACCGGGTTTATGAATTTTCATGAATGATTTAAAAGTGATATATTACACTTAGTAATATTTAAAGTTTGAATTTGATTGATATTAAACAGTTTATTTTCAAGCTTTTATTCAATACCATTACAGTTAAGCATTTTGTGCTTCCTTAGCTTTAGCAAACTTACCCTTGAGAGATGCAGCACCTAAACTTGTAACTGCTAAAAGTCCTAACATCGAAGCTGGTTCTGGTACTGATTGTGCTGCTGATTGATAAACAACATTATCTACAAATAATTCGTTACCATTTCGAGGTGTATCAATTGTGGCATATGAAATTAAATTACTTCCCACATCTAAACCAATGAAACCTTCTGGATAACCTGTAGGTGCGTCTTGTGTAGTCCAATCTAAAGTCAGATTTTCAATCAAATTATCTGACTTATCAAAAACACTAAAAGTAATATCAGCATTGTTCGCGTAAAAATCCATACCCAATGCTGAAACTTCTTCTAAGAAATCGAAGCGAATTACCGATGAATCACCACCATCGAAATAAGTGTACCCACTCATATTAGTAGGTCGATCATAACCACTTACTACACCATTTGTAACTGAAAGATTACCATCAGTAACATCAGTTCCAGAAGTCCCGTCAAAATTAAATTCGGTTGCATCTGGGTTGAAATCAGAACGACCAATACTAGCAGCTTCAGCAGAATTAACTTGAATAAAACCTAAACTTAATACGGAGCTAGCAGCAATAATTCCAAGCTTATTAAATAATTTCATAATTAAACTCCCTTCTCTTTTAAGTGCAAACTTGATGTGTTTGTCTTTGACATTCCAAAACTAATCGAGAGCGATCGCCAACGACAAGACTTATGCGACATTATTCATTAGGTGCTTAAAAATACTATTTGTATCAGAAAAATAACTTATATAAATGATTTGACGACCTATTTAAACGTATTAGAAAAAAAACTAAATGCGTGTATACACTAAAAAATATGCCCTTAGTTTAAGAGAAGATATTGATTTGTTTTCTGATTACGATTAAATACGAATATATGATACAAATGTATACCGGTATTGATTACATAAGCATTGGATAAAAAAAGAGATTTATTATTGGAGTATTAAGGGGTTTTGGTCTCTTTTTGAGGAAATCTAATTTATTTTGGTTGTAGATTTAGCTATAGTTCTTCACAATTAAGCTTTTTTTTCAATCGATAATATCTTGCTCAGAAGTTTTGTAAATTTCTTTTTACATATCCAATGCCCAATGCCCAATGCCCATTGCTCAATGCCCAATCTAGGGATACAACTTATACCCACTAACCGAATCAAATAAAAATAATTTTTGTAAATCTAATTGCAAATTCAACTTATCGCCGGAATGAAAACGTAAATTTCCGCCAATCTGGACGTTTAATATTGTCCCAGAAGCTTTTACAGCTACACGAATCAACGTTTCTCTTCCCAAAGGTTCGACTAATTTCACTTCTACTTGCAAAGCATCTACTTGAGATTCTTGACTAATTTGTATATCTTCGGGACGGATGCCTAAATCAATATTTTGTCCTTGAGGTAAACTCAATTTCTCTTTGACATCTTCAGGAATGTTTAATAATTGACCATCTATATCAAACCCCGCAGTAGTATACTTTGCCGGTATAATATTCATCGGCGGATTTCCTAAAAAAGTTGCCACCATGCGGTTAGCAGGATGAGCATAAATGCTTTGCGGTTCGCCAATTTGCTGAATACGTCCGCCACTCAGCACCACAATCTTATCCGCCAAAGTCATAGCTTCTACTTGATCGTGAGTAACATATACAGTAGTAATACCAATATTTTGATGTAGCTGCTTTAACTCAGCCCGAGTATCGTCTCGCAACTGTGCATCTAAATTAGACAAAGGTTCATCGAGTAAAAACACCTGGGGCTGACGAGCGATCGCCCTTCCCAAAGCTACCCGTTGTTGCTGCCCTCCGGAAAGTTGTTTGGGTTTGCGCTCTAGTAAATGTTCCAAAGAAAGGGAATGGGCTACAGTTTCCACTCTTTCCCGAATTACCTTTGAATCAACCTTCCGGATTTTCAATCCAAAAGCAATATTTTCCGCCACACTCATATGCGGATAAAGCGCATAATTTTGAAACACCATAGCCACATCTCGCTGCCTGGCAGGAACATTATTCATCAACTTATCCCCGATAAAAAGCTTGCCAGAAGTAGCAGATTCCAAACCCGCAATAGTCCTTAAAATAGTAGACTTACCACATCCCGAAGGTCCCACCAAAACCCAAAACTCACCATCGGGAATAGTAAAACTAATATTATCGATGGCAGTGACGTTATCATATTTACGCTTAATACTTTCTAAAGTAACCTTAGCCATTTCAATTTTGGTAATAGGTTCGTTCGTAGTTGCGCTTTAGCGCCAAAAATCTTGAGTAACAATAGGTAATAGGTTCGTTCGTAGTTGCGCTTTAGCGCCAAAAATCTTGAGTAAAAATGGGTAATAGGTTCGTATACCTCACTTACATGAAATCGGCTGTAACTCTATTCCTCCCAAACCGAATGAGATAGTAAAGAAGAAATAGTCCTAACTCCACGTAACTGATTTGATAAAGGTAAATGACCTCTGGGTGCATCTAAATTCCAGATAAATTCCTTGGGATATCGAGTCCAATTATTACCATTTTTCCAACCAATTTTTACCCAGAGATTTTCCCAATTTTTTCTTAAACCTATCCACATTTCTCGCTGTACAGAAAAGCCGAATTTTCCTTCGGAATGAATTACCCAAAGTTGATTAATAGTTTGTAAATCGGTAGAGGGAAAATTTTCAACTTCGGAAAAATATAGCCATTTTCTTTTTACTGCTTCCTCTCCCGCAAGTTCGCACATTTTGTGTAGCGTCAAACGGTCTGCTGATTCAAATTCTCGGTTTGCCAGTAGCTTTTGTAATTGGGAGTAATCAATATTTGATTCGGATTTAAGCGGTACAATTCCTTGAGGAAAATTAGCTTGTAAAAATTCTTTTGCTTCAGAAAAATCCGATTCATAAAGTACTTGATAGACTTTACCATCAACTATATTTACTGGAATTTCCCGACGCTTTAATAAAAATTCCATTAACACCTTTAATCCTTCGTTACCCAAAGTAGCTAATTTATCTACTAATTGCTTTTGTTTTTTTTCAGACCCTTCGGTTAACTGGAGACTAAGGGATTCAATATCGCTGTTACTACCGTAGGAAATTGTGGGGTCTGTCATGATGAAGGTTTGTGAAACGCAATTAATTGACAACGGTTCGAGAACTATTTTTGATTGAGCAAAGACGATTTTTGAATATGCAGCCAATTAATAGAGTGCAAATAGCCTCTTTGACAAAAACTTTGCTGCCATGGCGGAGGTACGTCTCGCTTGTCTAGAGGAATATTTTCTCATGAACTGCCCTCATTCTGCTCATTAGTTTTCCTAACAAACTTTTTGTTGAGATATTTTCCAATTTTCCATCACCCTATTGCTTATTTTGCTGTATATTCAAGGGTAAAGCACTGTTCAACATCTCAAAGCGTGCTATGAAGGGGAATTCAAAACCTGCAACTCCTTGTTTAATAAATGCAAGGCATGACAAAATTCTGAAAGTCTTGCTGCTTAGCCCCGACGGAGTGTCTAATGTACGAAAAACTTAAATCCCCTACCAGTGGAGAAAAAATTACTTTTAAAAACGGCGAACCACAAGTTCCCGATAATCCCATAATCCCTTTTATTCGCGGCGATGGTACGGGTATTGATATTTGGCCTGCTACCCAGAAAGTATTAGATGCAGCCGTGTCCAAGGCTTATAGCGGTAAAAAGAAAATTAACTGGTTTAAGGTTTACGCCGGTGATGAAGCTTGCGATTTATACGGAACCTATCAGTATTTACCCGAAGATACTTTAACAGCAATTAAAGAGTATGGTGTTGCTATCAAAGGACCTTTAACAACTCCTGTTGGTGGCGGAATCCGTTCTTTGAATGTAGCTCTAAGACAAATCTTTCAACTTTACGCTTGCGTGCGCCCCTGTCGTTACTATCCCGGTACTCCTTCGCCCCATAAAAGTCCCGAAAAGCTAAACGTAATAGTCTATCGGGAGAATACAGAAGATATTTACTTGGGAATTGAATGGAAGCAGGGAGATAAAACTGGCGAAAAACTCATCAAACTGCTTAACGAGGAATTGATTCCGGGTACTCCCGAACATGGTAAAAAGCAAATTCCTGTAGATGCTGGAATCGGGATTAAGCCCATCAGTAAAACTGGTTCCCAGCGATTAGTACGTCGCGCAATTAAACATGCTTTAGGGTTGCCCAAAGACAAGCAGCAGGTGACTTTGGTGCATAAAGGCAACATTATGAAGTACACCGAAGGAGCTTTCCGCGATTGGGGTTACGAACTCGCAACTGCCGAATTTCGCGACGAATGCGTTACCGAAAGGGAATCTTGGATTTTGAGCAATAAGGAAAATAAATCCGATATTTCCAACGAAGATAATGCTCGCATGGTAGATCCAGGTTATGATTCCCTGACACCGGAGAAACAAAAAGAAATCGTTAAGGAAGTAGAAACAGTTCTGAATTCCATTTGGGAAACTCACGGTAACGGCAAATGGAAAGAGAAAATCATGGTTAATGACAGGATTGCCGATAGTATTTTCCAACAAATCCAAACCCGTCCCGACGAGTATTCGATTTTGGCAACTATGAACCTCAACGGTGATTACCTCTCAGATGCTGCTGCGGCAATTGTTGGCGGATTGGGAATGGGACCAGGAGCCAATATAGGCGATAATGCGGCGATATTTGAAGCAACTCACGGTACAGCACCAAAACACGCCGGTTTAGACAGAATTAACCCCGGTTCCGTCATCTTATCCGGTGTAATGATGCTCGAATTCATGGGTTGGCAAGAAGCAGCAGATTTAATTAAAAAAGGATTGGGAGAAGCCATAGCCAATCAAGAAGTTACCTACGACTTAGCAAGATTAATGGAGCCTAAAGTAGAACCTTTGAAATGTTCCGAATTTGCCGAAGCGATAATTAAGAGGTTTTAAAAGTTAGGAATTTTTGTAGAGACGGGGCGCAGTGCTACGTCTCCAAAAGTTGTTGGCAGTAAACGAAATTTTTTGTCGAAATTTTTATCGGGTGTGTTGTCGCAGATGGCAATGCACCTTTTTCATAAAACGTCAATATATGTTAGATAATCGGAATGATGTGGTTGGGTAACAGATATGGTTGATATGCTTTCTCCCCAAGCAGAAACTCAAATCAACCAAATGATTTCTAATTTAGAGAAGCAAAACGGTACGGAAATCGCTATTGTTACGGTTCCAGAAACCAAACCTTCTTCTACACCCAAAGAATTTACGACCGAATTATTTAACAGTTGGGGTATTGGTAAAAAAGGTAAAGATAACGGCATTTTATTTTTGATATCAAAAGGCGATCGCCGCACAGAAATCGAAACTGGTTACCGTATAGAAAGTATTTTAGCAGATGCTAAAGTTGGTAATATTCTCCGCACGCAGGTAACACCCCAGTAAAAAAAAGGTAACTTGGAAAACTAAAAAAAATTCATAAAATATCATTGAATAACTCGTAATTTATAACCATATTAGCGATATAAATATAGGGGATGTAAAAGCTAGGTATTTTAACAACTAGAAACCTCTAATAATTTACCTTTGATGGTGATATTTTATGTCTAAGAATCTTGAAAAGTTCTTTAGAGACGAACTTCATGAGCGCGGTTATATTAAGAAAAAAAATCCGCTGCTTAAAATAGGATTGCTCTTATTATTGATTCCAGTAACAATTGGGATTAGTCATTTTAGTTTTCAAGGCAATTCTGAAGACAAAGCAACAATAAATAATTCAAGCAGCGAACCTAAATTAATACCAGTTGCTTTACCAAATACAGGTATATTGAAAAAATACAGTTTTAACAATACAGAAAATTTTGGACGACTGCGATTTTTTTTAAGGGCACCTTTAGAAAGTGAAAAGTCTCCTTTACCAGCAACTTGTGGTAAGAATGTAAGAGATATACAAAATCAGGACAATCATCGTTTGATTGAATTAATCGATTGGCAATCTGACGAGATAATTATGTCAGCTTTTGTTCGTGATGGTGAGATGATTGAGATATTTGTACCGCTTGGTTCCTACAAAATCAGATATGCGATAGGAAGCGAATGGTATGGGGACAAAGATATGTTTGGTTCGGAATATATGTATGAAATGACCGAACAATTTTCCTCAAAGACAGCCAAGTTAGATTTTACAATAGAAAACTCAGGTCACGAAATTGGTGCTTACTGCTCAAATGGTAATTTAGGACAGAAACGGATTAAAAAAGATTTGAGTCAAAAAAGTTTACCCGCTTCTGGAACAGAAGTCTAGTAACCGATAAATTTGAGTTATTGATAAACCTGGTTTTTTGCAAAAATCCGGGTTTCTGTATTTTTTATCATTTCCATAAATTAGTTAACTTAATTTATGGAAATGATAAAAATATTATTCCTTAGCAAAGTTATATAGACTTTGGGGAAGATTTAATTAGTCAAAACAAGATGCGATTTCTGAAAAATCACTGCGATTTATTTACATTCATTAAACTTCTATTTATTTAGTTCAAATTTTGTTAAAAATAGTAAAACTAAAAAAATAAACAAAAAATAAAGGATGAAGCAACATTCTAAACTTCATCCTTGATAATTAATTTTTAAAATTTATTAATTAACGAAACATACTACTCACGGAATTATCTTCGTGAATCCGCCAAATAGTTTCTCCTAAAAGGTTAGCCACTGAAAGTTTGACTAATTGAGGAAAGCTTCGATTGTCGGGAAAAGGAATTGTATTAGTGACAATTACTTCTTCAAACAAACCACTAGACAGTCTTTCTACAGCAGGTGGAGAGAAAACAGCATGAGTAGCACAGGCATATACCTGACGTGCGCCCTCTTGACGCAATAAACGCGCTCCCTCAGAAATAGTTCCGGCGGTATCAATCATATCGTCTACCATAATGGCTGTTTTGCCCTTAACGTCACCAACAACGTTTAAGACTTCAGCTACATTATGTGCTTGACGGCGTTTATCGATAATCGCCAAAGGTGCATCATTAAGTTTTTTAGCAAATGACCTAGCCCTTGCTACACCACCCACATCTGGGGAAACAACCACAATATCTGACAAGTCTTTACTCGCCAAGTATTCCAGAATGACTGGGGTACTGTAAACATGGTCTAAAGGAATATCAAAATAACCCTGTATTTGTGACGAATGTAAGTCCATTGCCAAAATTCTGTTTGCACCTGCCTGAGTAATCAGGTTTGCAACTAGTTTGGCTGTAATCGACTCTCTCCCCGCCGTTTTTCTATCAGCACGAGCGTAGCCATAATAAGGAATTACTGCTGTTATTTGCCGTGCAGATGCTCTACGACAAGCATCAATCATAATTAGCAATTCCATCAAGTTATCGTTTACAGGATTGCAAGATGGTTGGATTAAATAAACATCACAACCCCGAATTGATTCCTGTATTTGAACGTAAAGTTCTCCATCAGCAAATCTCTTACGAATCATCGGTCCCAAATCCATACCCAGATAACGGGCTACTTCTTGGGATAATTCTAAATTGGCAGAACCAGAGAACAGTCGTAGACGATGATTTTCTGTCAGCCCCGTTATAGCTGGTTTCACTTTTAAAGTGGCAGTACTCAGCACAGCAGACCCTCGTTGTGCATTCATTGCAATATTATCACGCTGATATTTGACTTATTGAACTTCTATAGTGGCGCATATGCAAATGTTAGGAGTTTCAAAATATTAATTTATATGCTGAAACATTCCTCCATAAAACTATGCACAAATGCAAATTTTCTAATCTCCAAAAACAAACAAACTATTGTCAGCTTAACTGATATTAACTTAGCTTACCAGACATTTTTTTTGTTTTTTGTTCTAGAGAAAAAATTAGCATATGAATAATAATAAAGCTTTAACCTCCTATTTTCGTCGGTTTTACACTAATTTAAAAACCGCCTTATTACTGAATTTAGACGAAACAATATTTTTCTACCCAGTTTATTTTTTTTGATGATGGCAAATCTTCGTACCTGAAAATCTGGCAAAATCCTTAACTCTTGCGGAAATAACCATTAATTAATAACAGCTGTATTAATCTTTTTATATGATTAAGTATAAGTACTCATAATATCAAAAACTGTCGGCAATTAAATATTTTATAACATTAATGTTCTGATTAAGAAAAAATTATGCTTTGTTTAATTCAACTGCCCTTTATTGTTGGCTTAGTTGTCATAAATTTGTATTGCGCTTATCGATAGAAGAATATTTGTGTTGCGAACGGTAACTATGTATAACTTTTTCAGGAAGCAAAGATATATAGAATTAGTGGCGTTGCTGAATCAAAACAGGAATAGCTATAAGTCTGAAAGTACGGTGTTGGTGCGGTACAATCATTGCCTTATTATTGCGTCCGTAACTTTACCAAGTGTTGCATAAACTACAAGAAAAATAATTTTCTTTTTCCTACTCACCAAAAGAATTTTTACTCCCGTTACGCTATAAAATTTCCTCTCCCTCTCTCCCTCCCTCTCTCCCTCCCTCCCCCTTCCTTTAATGCCATCGCCTATTAGTAACGATATCCTACAGTTTTGAGTAAATTTTCTTAAATATAAACTGTAAAAATAATAATTTTTTCAAAAAGGTAACTTGTCTACCTTTTGACACATCCATAAATCAAACAAAATGTAAAAATAAATAAAGCCAACAGTCTCGCTGTTTGCGATATGTTCCTGCTTTATAAGTTGCTTTTCTTACCTTAGCTAATAGGTTCTAAGTAAATCCTCTATAAAATTTGTTAAAAAATCTCAATTAATTATGCAACCACCCATCACAACTGGTACTGTATTACAAAATCGTTACAAAATCATCAAAATTTTGGGTCAAGGAGGATTCGGTAGAACCTATTTAGCTGAAGACCAAAGACGCTTCAAGGAACTTTGCGCTATTAAAGAATTAATTCCGACTACAACAGAAACCTCTGCTTGGGAAAAAGCACGGGAACTGTTTGGGCGAGAAGCAGCTATTTTGTATAAAATTAAGCATCCACAAGTTCCGCAGTTTAGAGAAAAATTTGAGGAAGACCAGCGGTTATTTTTAGTACAAGATTACGTAGAAGGAAAAACCTATTACGACATACTTCAAGAACGTATTGCTGTAGGTGGAGCTTTTACGGAAGCTGAAGTGTTGCGATTGATGTGTTCTTTATTACCGGTTCTAGACTATATTCACGCTCAAGGAATCATTCACCGCGATATTTCGCCGGACAATATAATGATGCGTGAAAGCGATAAGTTGCCGGTATTAATTGATTTTGGGGTGGTGAAAGAATTAGCTACTAAACTGCAGTCGAGAAATGGAACACCTCCAACTTATGTGGGAAAACCTGGCTATTCCCCCAGCGAACAAATTCAAACTGGCCAAGCTTATCCTAGTAGTGACTTGTATGCTTTGGCTGTAAGCGTAATTGTTTTGCTTACCGGAAAGGAAACGACAGAATTATTTGATGATAATTTATTAAGTTGGAATTGGCAGCGCTGGGTAACAGTTAAACCGCGATTCGCTGAAGTGTTGAATCGAATGTTAAGTCACAAACCGGGCGCTCGCTATCAAAGTGCTGTTGAAGTTGTGGAAGCATTAGATACTTTAAACCAATTGCCAAACCAAACTGCGGCAGGGAAGCCTGATGTATCAAGAATGCAGACAGTAGCTGTTGGGCGCAAACCAGATCCGGTAAATTCACCACCTCGTAGGCAACCCAGCCCAGTAATTCCACCACCACAACAAAATGACCCTGTAGTAGATAATCCCCTAGCTGTAGGAGCAATCGGTGCGGCTGTAGTAGTATTAGCAGGTTTAGGTTCTTGGGCTTTGGTAACAAGTATTCGTAATGCATCGGACTCGCAACCGGAATCGCCTCCTCCACAAACTTTTGCAACCCCATTTGTCGAGTCAACCCCGACACCAACTCCAACACCGACACCAGATGAACCAGATGTTTTTAGTAAGCGGTTAAATTTTGGATTTTCTGATACGGCTAATATCAAAGGAAATTTAAAAGAAAATCAAACCGTTCAGTACACCTTTAGGGGAGAAGAAGGACAAATCCTGACAGCGGTTTTAGTTGAAGAAAACGGTATTTCCCTGACAGTATTAGGTCCTAACAAGGAATTAATTGATAATGCAGCTAAGCAGGTAAGTTCTTATCAAGGGAATTTACCTTTTACGGGTAGATACACGATTGAATTAAACAATCTTCCAGAAATTGAGCGAGCCGAATATACCTTAAGAGTTACATTAAAAGAGCCAGTTATTACACCGGATATCGAACCTACACCTACACCGGATATCGAACCTACAGAAGCACCAGTAGAAGAAACACCAACCCCAGAAGCCACAACAAAACCGAAGCTACCAAAAATAAATATTCCTACATCGATTCCTACATCGATTCCTACATCGATTCCTACTAGCCTTCCTACTAGCCTTCCTACTAGTCTTCCAACTCCTAAAATACCCGATATCAAAATACCAACAGTGAATATTCCGTCACTAAAAAAACCAACTCCTTCTCAAGAGGAAAAAACAAATCAATCGGAAACGGAGCCAACACCTGAAACTGAAACTGATTCTACTGGTAATTAGATATTTTATGATGTTAAATAAGGTTAAAGGTATTAAATAGAATCGCAAGCAATGGAACTTACACATTTTTATGAAAAATATCAAAGCCTTACTGGGAAAGAGTTCAAAAATGTTTAAGTTAGGAGCTTACAAGGATGTAAGATAATTGAAAATCTAAAATCTAACATCTAAAATTTTAAATTGCTAAAGACATTATTTATAGCTGGTACCGATACCGACGCGGGTAAAACTGTTTTTACTACAGCCTTAGCCGCTTATTTACAAAAATATCGTCCCCAGCATACCCTGGGGATTATGAAACCAATTCAATCAGGAGTCGGCGATCGCCAACTTTACGAAAAGTTATTTTCCCTTTCACAATCACAAGCGGAAATAACGCCATTGTATTTTCAGGCACCTCTGGCACCTCCCCTAGCAGCAGCTAAAGAAAATCGACAAATAGATTTAGGTGTTGTGTGGCAGACTTTTTCCATGTTACAGCAAAGCCGCGATTTTCTTTTAGTAGAGGCTTTGGGTGGTATGGGTTCCCCGGTAACGGATGAATTTACGGTGGCAGACTTAGCTGGCGAATGGCGTTTACCTACAGTTTTAGTTGTACCGGTAAGATTAGGAGCAATTTCTCAAGCTGTCGCCAATGTAGCTTTAGCAAAACAGTCAAAAGTGCAGCTTTTGGGAATAATTTTGAATTGCTGCTCGCAAATGACATTGGAAGAAATAGCTGATTGGGCACCAGTAGATACGATCGAATCTTTTACCAATATTCCCGTTTTGGGTTGCTTACCTTATTTAGAAAACCCTGAAGATTTAGATAAGCTGGCTCAAATCGCATCCGATATAAAATTAGAAAAACTTTTTAATTGAGTTAGGAGTAATGAGTAATGAGTAATGAGTAATGAGTAATGAGTAATGAGTAATGAGTAATGAGTAATGAGTAATGAGTTAGGAGTAATGAGTAATGAGTAATGAGTAATGAGTTAGGAGTAATGAGTAATGAGTAACGAGTAATGAGTAATGAGTAACGAGTAATGAGTTAGGAGTTAGGAGTTAGGAGTAATGAGTAACGAGTAATGAGTAACGAGTAATGAGTAATGAGTAACGAGTTAGGAGTTAGGAGTTAGGAGTTAGGTGTTAGGAGTTAGGAG
>JBCBPQ010000143.1:0-18156 GCA_039820645.1 Cyanobacteria bacterium J06633_8
AGTTAACAGTGTGGTATGAATATTCTTCTAGTATTTTCTGAGTGTAAGAACAACTATTAACTGTTAACTGTTCACTGTTAACTGTTCACTGTTAACTGTTCACTGTTCACTGTTCACTGTTAACTGTTCACTGTTCACTGTTCACTGTTCACTGATAATTGATTATGCTTGATTTAAGTAAACTTGCGGGACAAATGCGTGGTTTGAGTCAACATCTGACTCAAGAAGCTGAAGCGAATCGCCAACGGTTGGAGTTGGGGATGAAACATCTTGAGTATGCTTTTGACAACCAAGACGAGTTAGTTAAAATTCAACAAAAATGGCGCGATCGCATTTTATTTGCGAATGCAACTCCGGTGGAACCATTGCACACCTGTATTGATATTATGGTTCCTCCTAAAATTCACACTGTCATTGCTACTGATGGTTCCCAAATTGCTCCCAACCATCACGAAATTGCTTATTGTTATCTATTGAATATTGGTAGAGTAGTTTTACACTATGGGCAAAATAAACACCCCATTCTAGATAGTTTACCGGAGATATTCTACCGACCCGAAGATTTATATATGTCTCGTCAGTGGGGAATTAGAACCGAGGAATGGATGAGTTACCGACGCACTGCAAGTGAAGCAGTTGTGTTGTCTGAGTTGGCAATTGCAGCCACCGGGAAAGGAGATGGGAAGAAGGGATGGGAAGATACGGAGAGACAAGGAGACAAAGTTAAAGAAATTTCTACCCCCTCTACCGGTACCTCAGAAAAAATACCGACATTGGCAATGGTAGATGGTTCGTTGGTTTACTGGTTTTTGGACCAACTACCTTATGATGCCAGAGAGCATATTTTACCGCCGATTTTAGAGTCTTGGAAAGATTTGCGGGAAGCGGGTATTCCTATGATGGGTTATTTAAGTGCTTCTCGCAGTATTGAGGCGATGAATTTTTTCCGATTGTCAGCTTGTCCTCATAAAGCCCCTGACTGCATGAGTTTTTGTCCGAATCAAATGGAAAAAATTCCTTGCAAATTGTTTGAAGGATTGCGAGATAGTAGTTTGTGGTCAACTCAACTCAAACCCGGACAGCGGAGTCCTTTGTGGAAGAGTAATTCTCGCATTTTAGATTTATATCAAGACCAACAAATTTACTTTTGCTACGTTCATGTGGGTACCGAAATAGCACGGGTAGAGTTTCCGCAATGGGTAGTAGAAGATACTGAAATGTTTGAAGAATCTTTGGGATTAATGCTGGCTCAAGTTCACAAAGGATATGGCTATCCGGTAGCGTTAGCAGAATCTCATAACCAAGCAGTCGTAAGAGGTGGAGATAGATCGCGTTTCTTTGGTTTATTAGAAAGACAAATGATTAAAGCTGGTTTGAAAAATGTGGGAACTTCTTACAAGGAAGCAAGGAAGAGAGGAAGTATTGCTTAACTAGCAATAGGGAATGGGGCATAGGGCGGGTTCGCTGTTACATAAAATTTACCCAAAATTACCCAAAGCTCAACAAACCTAGACATATATCATTTAACTATAATTTCAAAAAAAATCCCCCATCTGTTTAGGTGGGGGTGCGGTGCTAAAATTTAAAATTTAAAATTTACTATGAAAGAATCTTTTGTTTTTCTAGTACTTGAATGTTGTGATATCGCTATCAAGATTTAACTCTTAAGATGTATATCAATTAATCTTCTACAGTTAGTAATTTAGTCCAAGTTTGAGTTCCAACTATTCCATCTACGGTCAAATTATACTGTGCTTGAAATTTCTTCACCGTCTCTTCTGTTGCTGCACCAAAGATGCCATCAACAACTAAAGAAGTACCCCATATATTTAACCGTTTTTGCAGAAATTCTACATCTTTACCGGTGTCGCCACGACGTAAAGTAGGAAGATTACCTGGTTCTCCTTCAAAAGTTTCAATGGAATCTATAATTGCCCAAGTTTTGGGACCTACAATTCCATCTGGAGTCAAGTTATTTTGGTTTTGAAAAGCGATGACAGCCTCTTTTGTTTTTGCACCAAATACGCCATCAATTACTAAAACAGGGTTAGCACCAATACTCAAAACTGTTTGTAAATCTGCTACATCTTGACCTGTGCTACCTTCTTGAATTATAGAACGAGTGGTATTTTCAACTGCATTAGTCATAGTATTTTCTCCTTATTGAAAGAATTGGTTTATTTGTTGTTTTCAACGTGTAAGTATTTAAACTTACACATCTTGGTGTTCACGATAAATTACTTACAGACAAAGAATAAGTAATTGATATTACATTTTTTTAAATTCAACTTTTCTTAAGAATCGTTGAATTTTCCTCTTATTGAAATAAATCAGGATTTGGTCTGATGGCGGAGCATTTAGGAAAATAAGTGCTTGCTGTATAACTATTGTCTAATAATCCTGAAAATATAAATTCTTGTTCCGGTTCAGTAACTTGATTGTTTAGTGGCGTTTTTATACGTCCCAATCCTGTGTCATTTGTCGGTTTAAAATTACCTTGCCACTGGGATTGAAAACGTAGAGAGCAATAGACTTTTCGTTTGCTGGGTTGTAAATAACCTTATAGCTGTAGCCGCCATTTTTGAAGTTATAAATATAGGCTTGTTCTTCTTGCGAAACACCAGGATCTTTCAAGGTTATAGAAGCGCCTGTTTTTGTGTTCTCGCCTTCATAGGTGTAAGTTCCGGTCTATGTACAAGCGAACCACCCATTCCTGGTTTGCATCCACAAAAGTACCTGTAGCGCGAACGAAATCTGTAGGCATAGCAGAAGCGCCTTGAGAAGTGAAAGCAGCTTCTATAATTGCAGGTGCGGAAAAACCAATAATGGATGCGAGAGCAAGAGCTTTAATATTCATTAACTTGTTTCCTAAGTGTGTGTTAGCGATGTTTCGCTTTGTCTAGATAAAGCTCCAAATCGAAAATCTTGTTTACGTATTTATGCTAAAAAAAAATACCACTACAAAAATAGTCACACACTTTATCGCAATCAATGGGCGTATTTCTTTAGATACAAGTGGACGGATTTGAAATTGTCTTATCCCCAATCTTTTTGGCAAGATTTTGCCATAAGTGGGTATGCCTTCATTATTTGTGTCATTGCTCACGAGCGGCGAAGCAATGACAAATACACAATTAATTTTGCCCTGCGGTACTTAATCTATAATCTTAATGAAATTAAACAATACTGCTTTGAGATTGCCGAAAAACTTTAGTGCGGGCAGGATGCCCGCAATTCCCGATTCCGGATTACCAATTACCAAATATGATTTTCATAAAATTTTGTTATGTTTATAACTCATTTGGGAAAACTACACTTAGGCATGGACTGGACAAATAACCTTTGGGGGTTATGCATCTACAGTTCTACGAAGATAAATATTTTTGGTCATATTTGGTACCATGCGAAAAAATAATCATCTTTCAAGTAAGTCGGCAGCTTGTTTTCTAGTTGCCATGGTTGCATTTTTGAATGCGAGTTATTCTACAAAAGTTTCTCATGGCAATAGTTTGGTAATACCTGCTGCGGTAGCGATTAGTAATAAAAATGCCCCACCTTTAAAAATAGGGGTGCTACCGACTAGAGTAATTTGGGAATCTGCACCTACTTTGCTTTCATTAATAGTAGTTTCCAAAAAAATATCCAAGGACTCTATAAAACAATTAAAAACTTCTTTTTTAGATATACCAGAAGGGATTGAAAATATTTTTGGGGACATCCAAAAATTAAATTACTCAATTCCTGAATCTAATACGACTATCATATTTATTCTCCCCCTGCTCCCCCTGCTTACCAAAGCGATTGATTATTTGTTTAATTGGAAGTCCCTTGGAGGACAATCAGCCGGTTATACTTTCATCGATTATTATGACTATACACCGATTTACGAACTTCCAGCTAAGTTAAACTTGAAATCGGGATACATTAAATGAAAATTTTTAAAAAATTTATCCTTTCTTCTACTTGCTTTGCAGGATTAATCGCTATTCTTTCAACAGGGACTTCTGTATGGCGAAATCAAGTTACAAGCAAAGTTACTGATAAACTACACAAATCCCGTAGAGTTATTGAAATTGCTTTAGAACTAAAAGTAGATTTAAAAAATGAAGTTGATGCTTTAAAAGATGATGTATTAATCAATAACAAAAAGTCAGATTTCGAAAAATATCAAAATGAATTTTTAGCTAATATGCTTAGACTAGAAACATTAAAACCATATGCGAAAGAAATAAAAGATATTCGTCGTCGTCACGTATTGTTAATACGCTTAAGTGAGGAAATCAGAAAAAAAAATAATACTTCATCCGATTCATATTTAGCTGATTCTCAACAGGATTTTATAAAAATAAATTCTTTTGCTAAAGAGATTGATTTATTTATAGGTGATTTAACAGATAACGCTCAGGAAAAAATCATCCTAATTGAAGATGAAATAAAAAAAATCCAATACAAAACTAAACTGGCAAACTCTGCGATTGTAGTAATAATTGTACTGATTTTTATTAGTCAATTTTTCTTGATTATGCTTCCACTAATTAATTCTTTGCATAAATTACAAAAGGGAGCATCGGCAATTGCTGCGGGTAAGCTTGATTACCGGCTTGATATTCGTACAAAAGATGAATTAGAGCAACTAGCTGACGAATTCAACCGCATGACGGAAAAATTAAGTGGATCCTACAGCGAAATCATCGAACGTAGCGGGGAGTTAGTCAAACTCAATCAAAATCTTAGACACGAAGTCAGCTATCGCACTCAAGCGCAAGCGGAATTACAAGAAACACTAGATGAACTAAAAAGTACTCAAGCACAGCTAATACAAACCGAAAAAATGTCAAGCTTGGGTCAAATGGTAGCTGGAGTTGCTCATGAAATCAATAATCCTGTGAGTTTTGTTTACGGTAATATTAATCATGTAAACCAGTACGTAGAAGATATTTTAGAAGTAATTGAAGTTTATCAACAAGAATTTCCCCACCCTGGAGACGAAATAGAAGAAAAACTTGAAGATATGGATTTAGACTTTGTAAAAGAAGATTTACCCAAAATACTAGATTCAATGAAAATGGGAGCAACCCGCATTAGGGAAATAGTTTTATCTTTACGTAACTTCTCCCGCCTAGATGAAGCCGATATGAAAGAAGTTGATATTCATGAAGGGATTGAAAGCACATTATTAATTTTACAAAATCGTCTCAAATCCAAACCGAATCGTATCGGCATAGAAGTTATTAAAGAGTATAATAAACTACCCAGTGTAGAATGTTATCCCGGACAATTAAATCAAACATTTATGAACATTATTAATAATGCAATAGATGTTTTAGAGGAAGGAAGAGATAAAAACGAGATAAAAAATCCTCAAATTTGCATTCATACGGAATCAATCGATAATCAAACAATAATAGTTAGAATTGCAGATAACGGAATGGGAATGAGCGAGGAAGTAAAAAATAAACTCTTTGACCCATTTTTTACTACCAAACCTGTAGGAAAAGGAACCGGATTGGGGTTATCAATTACTTATCAAATAATAGTCGAGAAACATCAAGGTAAACTACATTGCATTTCAGAACTTGGTAAAGGCACTGAATTTATTATTGAGATTCCCCTTCACCAAAGGAGGGATGTGGAAACAATGGAACAAGCAGAAAATGAGATGGAGAGTGAGGAGATGGAGAGTGAGGAGATAGAGAGTGAGGAGTTAGGAGTTGTGAGTTAGAAGTTGTAAATACTTGAAATAAACAAGTTTTTCAAATTTTTATCAGTAGTGGGAGACTCTTAAGCCCTTGCGAGTAGAAACCAAGATGCTCCCAATACGAAAATTACTATCCCCACTCTTCCCCACTCTCCCCCTTTTCCTGCTCTTGCAAACGTAAGTAATGTTCTGGGAAGAGATTAATTGAAACGCTGCTGACTACTGGCTGATAACGCTACAATCAACATTACATATCAAAAACCCTAGAATAAATACAAATATCATCCCTGAAAATGCAAAACTTACGCACTTTACAAACAACAGGGCTTGGTTTAGAACTGTTCCATACTCAAACCTCAACTTCGTTTGACATTCCGCCAAATTATCCGATTATTCGTATTGGCAAACCAAACGAGCAAATTCCTATCGATATTGATGTTTTAAATTTACCTGCTGCTGATATTGTTTCGCGAGTTCACGCAGAAATTATCGTAGAAGGTAGTAATTATTATTTAATAGATGTGGGTAGTTCTAACGGCACTTACTTAAACGATAATAAGTTAGAAAATCATACACGTTATCAACTGAATCTAGGTGATAAAATTAACCTTGGTAGTGACAATAAAGTAACTTTCATATTTCAATACAAACAACAAAACCAACAAACTGCGATCGCAACAAATCAGCGGACAACTATCCAACCTCAAGCTATCAATAACGAGCAAAAAGTACAAGTAGTAGACCGTAAAAGTAAGTTTGTTGGCTTAGCCTCAATGTTGGCAGGAATATTAATGTTTGCTGCAAATACTAGAATTGGTTTTGGTCTTGGATTTCCGACAATACTATTATGGATTGGTGGAATTATAATTATTTTACAGCGTCGAATCAATCCTAATTGGGGATGGGGTTTAATAGGACTCGGAACTGCATTACTTTTGTTTTCCGGTAGATTATTTGCTTCCTTCAATCTTTTAGCTATCCTATTATCAGCAAGTTTGATATTCATTGGCTATCAGCTATTTAGAAATGGCGAAGTCTTTGGTTACAGTTTGAATTCTGTAAAAAGGTTATTTAGAAGATAACAACGAATCTAGTATAAGTCGGCGTAAATAAGGCAACCATTTAAAATGGCTGAAAAGCCTGGAAAATCAAACTTCTTACTTCTTACTTCTTACTTATTACTTATTACTTATTACGAACGCAAGCGGTACTAGGGCTGTATTCTTAACAACTAATGGTGACAATAAAACTTGCACCTTTTCCTGGTTCGCTTTTTCCTGTAATGGTTCCTTGATGCCGTTCGACAATTTTTCGACAGATAGCTAAACCCATACCAGTGCCTTCGTATTCAGTACGTCCGTGCAATCTTTGAAATACATTAAATATACGGTCTAAATATTTTTCATCAAAACCAATACCGTTGTCTTCTACAATAATTTGATAATATTGTGTATCTAATTCTTGATTAGTAATTTTTTTACTATGTATTTTGATAATTGGTTGTTCCCCTTCTGGATGAAATTTTAGAGCATTACTAATTAAGTTTTGTAGCAATTGACGCATTTGCACCGCGTCAGCTTTGATTTTGGGCAGTTTACCGACTTCTATAAGCGCATTTGTTTGTGTTATGCGTATTTCGAGATCTGATAATACTTCTCGAACAATGCTTGTCAGATTTACTTCTACAAAAGGTTGTGCCCTGGTAGTTATCCTCGAAAGGCTAAGTAAATCTTCAATTAAAACTTGCATTCTTTCGGCTGCATTCTGCATTCGCCGTAGATAATCGTATCCCTTATCTGTCAAGGAATCACCGCAGGTAGCTTTTAAGCGATCGCCAAATGCTGTAATTTTACGTAATGGTTCTTGTAAATCGTGGGAGGCGATAAAGGCAAATTGTTGTAGTTCTTCGTTAGAACGGGCTAATTCTTCTCGCTGACGTGTTTCTTGTTCTAACAGTTTAGCTTGGGAAACAGCTATACCAATTTGGTCGGCTAATTGTTTTAATAATTCGGTTTCCCACTCAGTCCATTCACGGGGACGATCGCATTGATGAGCAATTAACAATCCCCAAAGTTGATTTTGTCCTATTACGGGAACTACTAAGTTAGATTTCACACAGAATCTCTCTAGTAATTGTACATGGCAAGGTTGGATGTTAGCTTGTTTGATGTCGGTAATAGCGCTAATTCTACCTTGGCGATATTTTTCTATGTAATCATTGCCGAAGCAAGGGTCATTAATATTCTGCCCGGTAACTATGGGTAAGCCGGGAACTACTGCTTCCTTAACAGCTTTCATGGAGCCATCGGCTAATAATTGAACAATTAATACACGGTCGGCATTAAGTAATTTTTGCACTTCCGTAACGCTAGTTTGAAGAATTTCATCGATGCGTAATGAAGTGCGAATTTTGAGAGTGATGTCAGAAAACAACTGCGAGCGCAAGTTTTGCCGAATTAATTCTTCTTTTACCCGTTTGCGTTCGGTGATGTCCATCATTGTGCCAATCATCCTTACCGGTACGCCTTTATCGTCGCGAACAACATAACCACGGTCAAATATATGGGCATAAGAACCATCCGCTTTTAGAAAACGATATTCGTTTGCCCAAAATGGTTGAGCGCTTTTAACAACAACATGAATATCGGCAAAAATTCTCCGCCTATCTGCTGGATGTACGTGTTCGTTCCACCAATCAGTATTGCATTCTACAGACTCTATAGAATAACCAAACAAAGTTTCTACCGAATTATTCCACCAAACTGTATCTGTAAGTAAGTTCCAATCCCAAACTGCATCGTTTGTAGCTCGGGCTAATATTTGAAAACGTTCTTCGCTTTGTCTTAGTTGTTCTTCTGCTAATTTACGTTCTGTAATATCTGTATGGGAACCCGCCATCCGCACTACATCCCCAGTAGAGTTCCATAATGCTTGACCTCGTTCTAAAATCCATTTGTAACCCCCATCTTTACACTGGAGACGATGCTCGCTAATGTAAAAAGGAGTCTTATTTTCAAAGTGGTCTTGAATAGTTTGCATCACCCAGTCGATATCCGAAGGATGTACGCGGCTCATCCATTCATCTAAATCGTTACCAATCTCTTCATCTTTATAACCAAGAATTTCTTTGGAACGGGTGGAATGAAAAACCTGGCTATTTTTTACATTCCAATCCCAAATACCATCATTAGTACCTCTTATTGCTAATTGCCACCGCTGTTCGCTTTCTATAAGCGCGTCTTCCATATGTTGACGTTCAATCGCTGTAGCTAAAATATTGGCAATTGCTTGTAAAAAAAAGATGTCATCTCTACTAAAACTGCGCTTTTTAGTAGTGTGCGCTCCCAAAACCCCAAAAGGACGGTTTTTTCCGTGAATAATTACCGATAATCCGCTAACTACATTGTGTTCGAGCAATAATTGTGGTCCGCGAAACCGGGTTTCTGTTGTTAAATCTTCCACAATTACTGGTTCTTGGCAACTAATGGTATAGCCTGCTTGCGAATTATCGGCAGCATTTATTTTTGCCGTTCCTACAAGCCCAGAATGCCAGCCAATACCAGAACGCAGTAGTAATTCATTACTATCGGGTAATAACTCTAAAACTTTGCAGTATTCCACCTCAAGGGATTGTGCAATGGTGCTGACAGCTTGCTGCATCAAACTATTTAAATCCATTCGAGCTAGTGCTGCTTGAGAAATTTCTGCCACCAATGCTTTTTGACTAGCATGAGCTTCTAAAGCTTGCTGTGCCCCTTTACGGGCAGTAATATCCATATCAATCCCCGACATTCGCATTGCTCTGCCAGAAGCATTACGAAAAACCAAACCTTGAAAAGCCAACCAGCGAATATTACCGTTGGGTAAAACCACGCGAAATTCAATATTATATTCTCCTCCCTCCTCAATAGCACTTCGTACAGCTCGATCCACTAAATCTCTATCTTGAGGATGAACAAAACTAATAAAGCTTTCATAAGTTTGAGCTTCGATCAAACCTGCTTCACCAAATAGTGCTTTGATATTATCGGACCAAGTTACTTTATTAGTCGCAATATTCCAATCCCAAATACCCATATGGGCAGCTTCTAATGCAATTCTTAATTGCGCTTCTTGCCACTGTGCTTGTTCGGTTTGCTGCCTTAATTTTTTCATAGTTCTGCTAGCCTCGAGGAGGCGTAGCATTCGTTGACGCAATATAAACCATTGAATTGGCTTAGTTATATAATCTGTCGCGCCGACTTCAAAGGCTTTTTCCACAGAACTTTGCTCGTAAAGAGCAGTAATCATTAATATCGGTATATCTTGTCCACCAGGAAGCTGACGCAACCGCTGGCAACAGCTAAAACCATCCATTTGCGGCATCAAAGCATCTAGGAGAACCATATCCGGTTTTAACTGAGTATATGCAGCCAATGCTTCCTCTCCGTTACCCGCTTCAGCAACCCAGTATCCCGCCGATTTGAGTAATTCACGTAACTGCATCCGCGTTAATTCATCGTCATCTACAACCAGAATTAGATTAGCCATGTTTGTGCAGCCAACAGTGAACAGTGAACAGTGAACAGTGAACAGTGAACAGTGAACAGTGAACAGTGAACAGTGAACAGTTACCAATTCCCTATTTTCATTGTTCCAAAACTGAATTTAAAGCTTTTAATAACTCTCGTGCGGTATATGGTTTGGGTAAAAAAGCTGTATATTTAGAAGTTTTATCGAAAGGTACTTGTTCGCTTGTTGTTAATCCGCTAATAGCAATCATTGGTAAACAAGGATTCATTTTATACAATGTATGGATTGTCATTGCACCATCCATAATAGGCATCATCATATCAATAATTGCCGCACTAATTTTATTTTTGTGTTGAGCATAAAGTGCTACTGCTTCAATTCCATCCTTAGCAGTCATTACTGTATAATTATGCTGTTCTAGAGAAGTAAAAGTAATATCTCTAATTGACGGTTCATCATCAACCACTAAAATTAATTCTCCGTTTCCTAAAGGTGTTTCTACATTTTCGGTTTGTTGATTTGCATCGGTGTTAGCTGCTGGCAAATAAATTTGAAAATCCGTACCCTTACCTACAGTACTAGATACGTTGATAAATCCATTATGACCTTTAATAATTCCTATGACTGTAGATAATCCCAATCCAGTACCTTTACCAAATTGTTTTGTTGTAAAAAATGGCTCAAAAATTCTATCTAATAATTTTTGAGGAATACCAACCCCCGTATCCGAAACACTTATCGCTACATAGGAACCAATTTGTGCTTCAAGATGCATTCCGGCATAATTATCATCAATTTCAATATTTTCGATACAAATTTCTAATTTTCCACCGTCGGGCATGGCATCGCGAGCATTCAAACATAAGTTTAATAATACTTGATGTAATTGCGTACTATCGCCCCATATTTGCCATAACTCTTCTGGAATCGACTCTTTAAACAAAATTGATTTCGGAAAAGTTGTTTCGACAATTTGCTTCATTTCCAAAACCAATTCTTGAACAGCAATTAAAGTGCGATCGCCGCTCATTCCTTTAGCGAATGATAATACTTGTTTTACCAGATTAGCTCCGCGTTTAGCATTATTTTCTACAATGTCGAGTATAGAAATTTCTTGCTCGGTGCGGTTTTTATTTTTTAGCAACTGCGCTGACATTAAAATCGGCGACAGCACATTATTCAAATCATGAGCAATGCCGCTTGCTAAAGTTCCAATACTTTCCATGCGTTGAGCGCGTAAAAATTGCTTTTCTAGCTCTTTCTTCTGGGTAATATCTGTATCAACAGTTAAGATATATTTTGGTTTTTGATGTTCATCTTTGACTAAAGTCCAACGACTTTCAACAATAATTTCGTCACCAGATTTACTAACTTTTTTTAATTCACCTTGCCAGGAACTATCCTGTAATACTGTATGGTAAATATCTTGCTGCTGGCAGCCTTCAAGTTCCGGTTGTAGAAGCTCATGGGCATTTTTACCAATAGCTTCTTCTTCCATCCAACCATAAATTCTTTGGGCGCTTTTATTCCAAAGTAAAACTTTGTGAGATAAATCTCGCATGATAATAGCGTCCGTTACAATATCTAATAATGCTGCTTGTTCCCGTAGTTGATGTTCGGTATGTTTGCGACTTGTAATATTTTCAAACATATACAGCCGTGCAAAATCTTCATTATTTTGATTCTGTATTGCTCGCGAAAAACGACGAATAGTCCGCCCATCAGACAAGAAAATTTCATCCTCGCAAATGCATTTTTCTAGATATTCAGGTTGGCAAGATTTTATAAATGCAGAAACTTCAGATGTTGATTTACGGCATTCTTCTACAATATTTTGATGTTGCAATGTTCCACATTCTACTAGCTCTTTTAAATGCCCTATACCCCAAATATCATAAAAACGTTGATTTGCATACAAAATATTTCCAGTCCGATTTTCTACCACATAAAAAGCTAGCGGTGACACGGTTGTCATCGAACTTAAAAGTGTTTGTTTCCAGCGTAATTTGACTTCTGCTTGCCTACGCTGGGTTATATCATCAACTAAATAAGCAAATCTTCGATGCTCCGAGCAATTAACAATCGCCGAAACCTTAGCTTTGAGCCACCTGCTACCATCCCCATTATCAAAAGGATACTCAAAAGTTACAGAAGATTGAGTACTTTCTGTTTGATGATAATAATCAATCCATTGATTAATTAGCTGTGAGGGAATCCCCATATCGCTAACAAAGCGATTTTTCATTGCTTCGGTTGTTAAACCTAAAAAGTTCGCCGCTGCATTATTGCCAGAAATATGTAGAATATCATTTTCTCGGACTTCTACAATTCCCATCATCATTGGCGCACTATCAAAAAAACTTTTGATAATATTTTCGCTTTCATCTAAAGCTTCTTTTGCTTGTTCGTGCTCCGTTTTAATATCAGCGAGCTTCTTAGAAGCAATTCGTATTTCTAATTGCTTTATTACCAAACGACTAATTGCTTCGAGGGATTCTATTTGTTCGGGAGTAATCGAACGCGGTACTGTATCCATAACAGATAAAGTCCCAATAATTTGTTTGCTGTGAGATGCAATTAGTGGCACACCAGCATAAAATCTTACCTTTGGCTCTGAAACCACCACATGATTGTTAGCAAAGCCCTCTGAAGCTAAGGTATCGGGAATAATTAAAGTTTCACCGAGACTAACGCACAAGGAACTGAAGCCTACATCTCTAGGCATTTCCGACAAGCTCAATCCTATCTTCGCCTTAAACCACTGCCTATGGGCATCTACCAGATTAATCAAAGCAATCGGAGTTTGTGCAATTTGCTTTGCCAGAAATACTAAATCATCAAAAGCTTGTTCTGGCAAAGTATCAAGAATATCATACTCGTATAAAGCTTTTAATCTTAACGCCTCATTTTTTGAACCCTTCATATTCATTGAATACTTCGTGCTATTACTGAATTTCCTTTACAATCGGAGAAGTAAACTATTGTCCAAACTTCATTAATAGGGAAAGATTTTTTTAGGAGTACGTCGCGAGTTAAACAGCTATTTTGATGATGCCTACCCAGCCAAAATATTTTGATATATTTTACCTACACAAGCTCGCGGACAATTTCCTCACATTTTTATATTCATATGACTTAAACTCAATCCAAAATCATTCTATTATCTAAGTATATCTACGCTATACATAGAAATTGTAACTATTTTTGCTTTTTTTTATCATCAAATAATAATCACCATACAATCATAAATCCTTAACTACTACTTTTTGAATCTGTAAATTTATAATTTATGTATATATAATGTCCTAAATATAAGAAAATACCCTTAGTTGTTATAAATAAATGTAATGAACTCGCTTCCTTCAACTACCTTAACTTCCATACTTAAACCCAGAGCCGAAGACAACTTCGCTATTACTTTTGCGCCCCTTTCGCTTCCAGAAGTTTATAACTTAGCTGAAGATCCAGCCAACGGTGCAATAGTGGTTATGAGTGGAACAGTTCGCAATCAAACCGATGGCTTACCGGTAATTTCCTTAGAATATCAAGCTTACGAACCAATGGCACTACGAGTGTTTTATCAAATTGCAGATGATATTCGGAAAAAATGGACGGATACCAATCGCGTCGTAATTCATCATCGCACCGGACACTTACAAATCGGTGAAATTAGTGTTGTAGTTGCAATAGGTTGCCCCCATCGTTCGGAAGCTTTCGATGCTTGTCGTTATGCGATTGATACTCTTAAGCATAATGCCCCTATTTGGAAAAAAGAACATAATCGCGACGGCTCGAGTAATTGGGTAAGTATTGGTGCTTGTGAAGTAGAAGAATGAGTTGAGAGGCAGTACGGAGAAGATAAATGATAACTGATTCAAAAAAATTATTATTTCATTGTATTTGTTAACAAAAATCCAATGATTATATTGAGCTTTGTAACTATGTATTACTTCTAAAGAATTATTCCTTTAGACTTACTTTTGATAGAAAATTTTTTGTATAAACGCGCCATGAATTCAGCAAATTTTATTTGTCATGATTTTTTTGTCATGCTTTCTTTTTTGGCTTGCATTACAGGTTTAATATTATTGTCGAGTCAAGAGGAGTTTGAAACCGAAATGCAGCAAACCGAAAAAATTCTTTTTAGAATGAGTTTTTCCTACTGGTTGGTGTATTGTATTGCTTTCGGTATCGAGAAGATTTTTTTACCGAAGGGAGAAGCTGTCATAATGAGTTTGAGAATGACTACAGCTTTGTCATACTTTCTAACATTTTCTTGTATTCTGTGCTTGCCATTGCATAAATTCGCGATGCGACAAATTCAAGATTAGATAGGAGCCTAAAAATTGAAAATACTGCTCGGCAACTAACAATCAACAACTATTTTTTCATGGCAACTAAAATAGCATCTTGTAATTGATTCTGTTCTAAAGTTGTCAGGATAAATACTTCTTGAACGGTTTTACCGTGACGTGCGATAATTTTAAACCCACCTCTAATGGCAACCGATACTCGTAATTGCATATGAGGAGAGTGCCCTCTTACACGACGGATTTCTCCTGGCGTTACAGTTTGAATACTATCTTGATTGCAGAGACGTTCAAGAATCGGGATGAGACCGTCGATATGAGTAGAGTGATTCCAAACGAGTCTACCGGATTTCGAGGTGGGTTTAGCCATTTTTTTACGCTGCCTCAAGAGGAGCCATTGTCAAACCAGCCCTACGTAATTGCTGGTGATATAGTTCGGCAGGTTCTTGAGGTCCTACCCAAACAATTGCTTGTCCCTCATGATGTATCTGATTGGTGAGTTCCCAAGCGCGATCGCTACTCATTCCGGGAATATATTTCATCAAACATTCAGCAACGTGACCAAAAGTATTGAAGTCATCGTTAAGGACAATCACTTTAAAATTAGGATATGTTTTGCGCGTAACTTGACCAGAACGCTCTGGTGCTATAGTTGGTGCGTTAGCCATCCCATAATAATGACTTGATACTTTAGTAACCATAAAAAATTCGCCTTATTAATTTCATAAAAAATGCATTCCAAATAATTAGTTTAATGCATTGTTAGCAATCAGTGGTTATCAGTTACCAATTATCAATTACCAATTTTTTACCCAGAGGATATAAAACGTCAAGTATTATGCTGATAATCATCAGTTACTGCATACCCCAGCGTTGGCAGCAATCTTCATCGAAAATAGTAACTGCTCCCTGATAACTGATAATTGATAACTAGTAACTGCCTTAATTATTTCCAATCATTCCAGTTTTCATTAAAAATTGAAGTATTGGGGAAAGCAGTGGGATTGTTGTTTTGCTTTAACAAGCGTTGCAACTTAATTAGCTGGGGTTCTACTCTAGGTAATTCATCCACCAATTCGTAGGGTGCGATATTATTCTTGAGTGCAAAAGCTGCTGTAGTTCCCGCAGCAGCTCCGGCAGACCATTCAAAAGAATGTACGCGATAAGCAGCAGCTGCAATATGGCTAGTTGCAATACTTTTACCAGCCACTAACAAGTTATCAATTTTCTGAGGAATCATTGCTCGCAGCGCAATTTGGAAGGGATAGGCTTGTCCGGCACCGCGTCTTTCACCTTTACGCTCGGTATTTCCCGGCGCTTCTGGAGGACTTTTTGTCATGCAGGGGTGAAAATCAATTGCATAATGTCCAATACCAACCGCATCAGGGAAAACAGTAGAACGAGTCCGCCGCGCTACATCTTCCGGACGCTTTTGTCCCGTAAGAATTGATGTTGCTTCTAAACCAGCTAAGGAAGCTTTTAAACGACGAAACATTCTTGCCGGTAAAGTATTGCGGTAATATTCGTCATTATAATCGCGGCGAGAAATATCAATTTCCTCGATAGTAAAACCTTGAGGATGTGCATAGCCGGGACGACCAATAATCCGCCTTCCTTCACGCATATAAGGATATTTAGACAATCCGTGTGCCGTTCCCATAGGGGAATTTAAACCTTTGAGATAGCGATGATTTGGATGGAGTTTCTTTACACCTTCACCAAGTTGAGAATCCGTAGTTCCCCTTACCAACCAGTAAAAATACCCTTGGGAAATTTCCTCACCTTTACGTAAAGCGTCGGTTCTGAGTCCTCCCATCCAGCCACCAGGCTCTAACTGTCCGCTGGCTTGAAGCTGTCCGCGAGTGTAAATCAGATTGTCTTTGGAAGTTCCTGGACGATAATCATTACCCCAAGTCCAGTTTTGCATGGAAATGTCCCCAGGGGTGGGAGCGGTAAAATTGATACCACCAAACTTCATCGGTTCGCCCTTTTTAGGACTCCAAATCCGACGATAGGTATGCACTAACTCAAAGCTAGCTAAACGTTTTAATTCATAGCTGTAGTAAGGAGCATATTGCTGATAAAAACTTGGCTCCTCGTGTTGTTGAGAGTCCTTCGTAGTCTCCATTGCAAAGGTATAAGTAAAGCCTTGGGTGCAGTAAGGATCGTTTGTGGCACTAGAAGAAGAAGGCTCAGTGGAAGAACGCTTATCAATGCCAAGACGATAAGGGACATCTGCAAGCCCCACGAGTTCCCCAGTTTCGCTAGCATCTACTACATACCAGTTGGGAGCATCATCCTTTTGTTGTTGCTTGGGAACAAAGCGGATAATCGATTTACTCAAACGCGAAGAATCTTCATAAGTATAAGCATCTTCGATGGTTTGAGATAAAGTAAAAGTATTGATAGGAGGGGCACCCTTTGCAGGTTTGTGTTGAATAGCATAAGCACTACCAATTATTTTTCCACCATCATCCTTTTCAATCTCTTTAACAACAGTGTTAGGAAACCATTGCAGTTTACCTTTACCTTTTCTTTGAGCATCTTTGAGCATTGTAGCCAATACTCTGTGACCATCTTTAGGAAGAAAACAAGAATCAGAAACCCAACAGTCACCGGGGTTTAGTTCACCATAAGTTTGACGAATGCGTTTTCGTAATTCTAAATAACCGCGAGAATAGAAAAGCTTTTGGCGTTGAGTCGGACGCTCATCAAGTGCCGATGTTCCTTGAGAGGAAATTTGTCCTCCCATCCAATCAGTTATTTCTGTTAAGCAAACTTCTTTTCCTGCAAGTAAACTTTCATAAGCTGTCGCGATGCCAGATAGTCCACCACCTACAACCAAGATGTCACATTTTACAGTTTTATCTGGGTTTCTTGATGGTGCAGCAACAACAGATAGTGGGGTTAAAAATGAAATAAAACTACAGCAAAGAGTAAGTAAAGATAGCGAGCGTTTCATTATTATTAAGTTCCGTTCAACTCCTGTAACAGTTTTAGACGCTACCATTGTGGAAATGTTTACCGCAAGCGTTGTAAGAAGGATAAATAGTAACTTGAGTTACATTAATGGTAATTATTTTTCGTAAACCTACAGATTAAATCTACGTATTTATAATGCACAATAACTCTTATTATCGGTTAAGAGTGTTTGTAAGAAAACATTCTATCGGCTTTTGTTTTTATCTCTACAAAACCTAATATCATTTTGACTGTTAGACAAATAATACTGATATGATTATTCAATTTACTTGTTGCGAGATTATATAGTTTTTTTTGAAAGAGTAATTATCTAATTTTCAAATACTAAATAAATAAAATATTTATTCAAAAAATATCTCGATAGTCTTCTTGGGCTCAAAAAAATATTAAAGATAGATACCAATATTTTTTGATGAGTAATATCCCAATTTGGCAATCAGTTCACAGTCCATAAACTTAGGGAATCTCAAAGAAAGCTGATTGTAATGCACCTTGCTTATTTAGCCGCAAACTTTTAGAGTATCGGAGAAAAAAACCTGAGGGGGTGACAAGGTGAGTGTAACGTAGGCAGGGCAAGCCTTTCACTTTAATTACTGCTAAAAAGATAGGAACAGTTTTTAGAACGACTCCTACGAAAAATAAGGATTTGAAACG
>JBCBPQ010000144.1:0-17903 GCA_039820645.1 Cyanobacteria bacterium J06633_8
AGGTTGGCATTGAAAATAGTAATTGGGATAAGGCTGTCTTGCTGTCTTGCTGTCTTGCAATAGGGGTAAGGGTTTGAGCGTCAAAAACATTTTGTAATATAGCTTGGTTTATTTGTGCCCACCTACTTAACTCCTAACTCTTTAGCAAAAATCAATACATAAATCTTGTTTTAAAAATGTTATCTCTAATATAGATAATAATTTTTAACCATGATTAACCCCCGTGAAATCTACGATTTAATGTTAGATTACGGTACTAAAGATACTCAAATAAAAGAAATAATTATCGGTTTAACTTGGACTTTATGTATAACAGAAAATGCTGGTTTATGTATGAGTCCGGGAATGCTGACTCGAACGTTACCTTTTTCGGGAACTTTAGTAAATAAATCAATTTCTGAATTAGCTCCTTGGTTGCTTTCGTGGAATGCTTTTCAAGCAACTATAGGAATGGCAACGATTAATTCCATAATCAATTCTTCTACCAATTTACCCGATACTGGTACAGTTTTATCTCCAGAAGGTTCAGCAAATTTAGCAGTATTTGAATATTTTTTACCTCAAATTCGTAACAAAAATGTTTGCATAATTGGACGCTATCCGGGATTAAATAAGTATTCGGAAGAAATGCAAATGAAAGTAATAGAATTGAATCCGGGTGCAGAAGATTTTCCCGCACCAGCTTCGGAATATTTGTTACCAGAAGCGGAATGGGTATTTCTAACTGCTACTTCTATTGCTAATAAAACCTTTCCTCGGTTAGTTAAGTTGGCAAAAAATTCCAAATTAGTATTAATGGGACCTACTCTTCCTTGGTTACCAGAATTAAAACAAATGGGAATTGATTATTTAGCGGGAGTTAAAGTTACCAATTTACCAGCTTTAAGACAAACAGTTGCAGAAGGTGGTGGTGTGAGAATCTTTGAAACTGGTATTCAATATTCTGTTGTTGAGCTATAAGTTACTAGAAGATAACTCGCTTCCTGGCTCAATACTACTCGTTTTCAGATCCCCCAACCCCCTTAAAAAAGGGGGCTTTTATTCCCTCCTTTTTAAGGAGGGTTAGGGAGTATCCCCCCTTAACCGAGCAGTATTGCTTCCCGGCTTCATAAGTGTGATACTCCTATTCCGCTTATGCGATTACCTAAAAATTGTAGGTTGGGTTGAGGAACAAAACCCAACACCAGCGTTGGGTTTCACTCCGTTCAACCCAACCTACGTCATAGGAAATCTTCTACCGGGAAGGGAGTAAGAGTAATTACTAATGCCCAATCCCCAATCCCCAATTCCCAATGCCCAATCTCATATTTTTTGTCGTGTCTTCCTCACTCGCATGATTTGACACATGTCTTTAAAATGTAAAGTAAGATTAAGACGTTTTCACAAATATAGAGTTATAAACAATGGGATTATTCGGATTTGGGAAAAAACTGACTATACCGACTGCACAAGAAGCTTTACCAGGAAGAACTTCTTCAATGCCGGTACCTGAAAAACATTATGTGAATGGCAATGCTCTCAAGCCTCCTTTTCCCGAAGGTATGGAGCAGGCAATATTCGGTATGGGATGCTTTTGGGGTGCCGAACGTAAATTTTGGCAATTGGATGGAGTTTATACTACTGCTGTAGGTTATGCTGCTGGTTCAACTCCTAATCCTACATATAAAGAAGTATGTAGTGGAATGACTGGTCATAATGAAGTTGTGCTAGTTGTGTACGATTCCGAAAAAATTAGTTACGAAAAACTGTTAAAAACTTTTTGGGAAAGTCACAATCCTACTCAAGGAATGCGTCAAGGTAATGATACCGGTACCCAGTATCGTTCGGGAATTTACACTTTTTCCCCAGCCCAGAAACAACTTGCACAAGCATCAAAAGAATCTTACGAACAAGCTTTGAAAAAAGCAGGTTTTGGGAATATTACTACAGAAATTCTTGATGCCCCTGAGTTTTACTATGCTGAAGATTACCATCAACAGTATTTAGCTAAAAATCCTAATGGCTATTGTGGATTAGGTGGAACTAATGTTGCTTGCTCTGTTGGTGTATTAAATTCTTAAAAGTTTTTAGTTTTCACTAGAATCACTTTTTTGACACTCCCCACGCATAGAATGCGGGGGATTATAATGAATAAAAGACTCGTAGTTGTGCTTTAGCCCTCAAGATTTTTGGCGAAGACAGCGCAACTACTAACTAATTACCGTAAACTTTTTGATAATAATCTTGATATTCTTGAGACAATAAAGGTTGCCACCATTCATTATGAGTAAGGTACCACTCTACGGTTAGATGCAAACCTTCTTCAACTGTGGTTAAAGGAGTCCAGCCTAAATTATTTTTTATTTTAGTTGCATCAATTGCATATCTGCGGTCATGTCCTGGTCTGTCTTTGATAAAAGTAATTAATTTTTCGCTGGGTTTTATCGGTAAGCTTGGTGCTAGTTTATCAAGAATGTCGCATAAAGTATTAACTAAATTGATGTTTTCAACTTCATTATTACCGCCAATATTGTAAGTTTCTCCGACTTGTCCAGCATTTATAACTATATCTAAAGCATTGCAATGGTCTTTCACGTAAAGCCAATCTCTAACGTTTTTGCCATCACCATAAATTGGTAGTTGTTTACCCAATAAAGCGTTAATACACATTAAAGGAATCAACTTTTCTGGAAACTGATATGGTCCATAATTATTAGAACAGTTGGTAATGATTGTTGGTAGTTCGTAGGTGTGGAAATAAGCCCTAACTAAATGGTCGCTAGCGGCTTTTGATGCGGAATAGGGACTATTCGGAGCATAAGCTGTAGTCTCGGTAAAAGGTGAGTCTTGCGGATTCAAACTTCCATAAACTTCATCTGTAGAAACGTGCAGAAAACGATAATGTTCGGGTTGATTTTCAGCTAACCAATATTGACGAAAAGCTTCTAAAAGCCTGTAGGTTCCGACTACGTTTGTTTGTACGAAAGCACCAGGTCCTAAAATCGATCTATCAACATGAGATTCAGCAGCAAAATGAGCGATGGTATCTATTTTTTCTGATTCCAGAAGTTGTTTGATTAAAGAAGCATCACAAATATCTCCTTGAATAAAACAAAAATTTTCTTTTGCTTTTAAAGAAGATAAATTAGCGCGATTTCCCGCATAGGTAAGTGCATCTAATACTACTACTCTGTCACCTGGATAGTTATCGCACCAATAATGTACAAAGTTGGAGCCAATAAACCCGGCTCCACCCGTTACCAGCAACCTACGACTCATTAAATTTACCCCCATAACATCATATTCCCTTGAACATTTATCATATATGTGTAGATGGGTAATTGGTAATTGGTAGTTGGTAATCTCAGGCATGCCCCTAACCACAAGGATTTTCAAGTATTTCAGCCGTTTAGATCCCCCCAACCCCCCTTAAAAAGTGGGGCTTTGGATAAGTCCTAAATCTATTGTTGCAATTTCTTCTTAATTTTATTAATTATTCTTTGTGTAGATAATTTTACCAGACGTATTGTTGTTAAAGGTTGAATATTTGATTGGTGATTTTGTTTGTGGTCAAAAAACTCATTTAGCTCGGACAAAATAACCTGAAACCGGGGAATAATATTCTCGCGGCGGTATTCTTGAAAAAAGCTTTCTGGTAAATTTAAAGGCGACCAATTTTGCAGTAAGTTAAGAATACGTTGCATATCATATTCTTTGGAATAACCTGCTATTTTATAACAGTTAAATCCTGGATCTAAATAATCAGAAAGTCCACCATTCAAGCTGGAAAAAATTTGACAACCACAAGCAGCAGCTTCCATCGGTTGCAAACCAAATCCTTCAGTAACTCGCTGCTGTGCCCAGTATTCGGCTGAGTCATAAATGTAAATTTTAGCTCGATTAAATAGTGCCCGAATATCTTCCACATAATAATCAATTAATTCTAATTTACATTTTGGCTGCAATGCTGGAACTAAATCTTTAATTAGATATTCCGAAGACTTCCTTGCCAAAACCAAGACATCTATATCTCTTGCCAAATTTTGATTTTTGAATTCGTCGCTAATTTGATTGGGCAAATAATAAATTAAAGAATTAGGCGATAATTGTCCCCAATATCCTAAAGTGTTACGACTGACAGTAATTATAGGAATGCTTGCTGGGAGCTTAAAACCATAACCAGCACTATGAGCATGGTAAACAACATTATAAGATTTTAGACGAGGAGCAAGTTTTGCAACATCAAAGCCCCAGCTAATCACAAATATAGCTTGCTGTAAATCTTGCTGTTGCAACACATCATCTAAGAAAAGCTTGTCTTTTTCTCTTTGACGATAAGTCACCACTTCAGCATCACATATTTCTTTAGCAAGGTTGAGAGTTTTTAATTCCGCCCATAATCCACCACAAGCGAATTTGCCATCTGTACCCGGAACTAAAAAATAAAGTTTTCTCATCTCTAAGAATCTCTTGATTTTTATAATATTACTTTCCTATTTCATATCAAATCCGTCTACATCGGAATTATATATTGTTTAACGCAAAGTTACGCTAAGGTAAGCGCAGAGGGACACAGAGTTTTTTTTCACACATACTTTTTATCATCCCAACGTAAACGGAAAGGATATCACACCCTATCAGAATTTATTAGATGGGTATTAAATCAATCAATTGCCTATCTCACTACATAAATTAAATTTTTTCAAGATGCTTAAGGCACAAATATAAAGCACTTTGCAAGTACAGGGGGAGCAGGGGGAGCAGGGGGAGCAGGGGGAGAGATGTATTGGGTTAGGGAGGAGTTTAAATGTACCGCAAAATAGATGAAATCTGCTCTATCTACCATGTCTGTGGAGTTGGTAATTGGTAATAACAATTATTAATGACGTTTTTTGAAAAAATAGGTTTTGATTACATATAACCACACCCATCCAATAAAACTACCAACAAAGTAAACTGGAAAATCAGCCCAAACAAAAGAGTTTCCTAAAACAAGTCTGCCAGGTAAAGTAGAACGAATTGCTTGCAAAAATGGTGGTTTCCACAATTGTAAAAATTCTATCGCGCAAGTTGCAATGCAAACTCCAACTGCTATACGCAAAGGTGAAACTTTAGGTAAAACAAAAGCGAAGAATAATACCCAAAATATTTCATAAGCAACACTTCCTAATGCATCATGCAACCATGCAGGGTTTAATCCTTGGGAAAACCTGACTATGTAACCAAAAGGAACGATAATCACCATGCTAGCTAGCAGTGCTAAGCGATATTTAAAGAAGGGTATACTCATGACAGCAGTAATCTTAGCAATGAAAACGAGTCTATTTTATAGCAAGAAACTTAAGATATAGCCGTTTTCACTTGGGTGCAATACACGAAACTACCCCCTTCCCCTCTTCTTCCTCCAGGAGAGGGGTGTCCGAAGCAATCTGCTCAGTTAAAAGTAGATCCTCGTTGGCTTTATTTGTACCGATGTACTTACCTGTCCACTGCTGACAGTTAACTGTTAACTGTTAACTGTTCACTGCTCACTGCCCACTGCCCACTGTTCACTGTTCACTGTTCACTGTTCACTGTTAACTGTTCACTCTCTCCATTTAACTTTCACAAAATAAGCTTTGCGTCCCATTGCATCATACTTGAGGGTGATATTTTCAACTTCGAGGTTGAAAGGAATTGCGGTAGTAATATGACGTTGAAAGAAAGCACCGACATCGGGAGCAATTTCGGTTGCGGTTGTTGTTGCTACACTTAAACCAATTAATTGTTCAATCGGTCCTCGCGGTAATAATAAATGCATTCCTAAAGCCAATCCTGCCGTCAATAACATCGCAACCGATGCATTTGTTCCGCAGCGAGGATGTACGGCTAAATTCCATTCTCCATTAGTAAGCCGTTGGAGAGCAAGGTTTACAGAGCGTCGTAAATCGCTGATGTTGGCTTCACCATAAAGATAAAAACCTTCTTCTGTTGATAAACCACCATAAAGCTGATTATCAATAACATCTTCATACTGCATTGTTTTGTTACTGGCTGTTGAATGCGATTCACTCAAAGTCCAGACTGTAGCGTGTTCTAAAGCATGAACTTGACGCAACATCAAAATTTCTTTTAATCCGGGAACAAATGATAGCTGGTTGAGTAGCTCCGCATCCTGGGTGGGAGAAGGCGAGATAAAATCAAAATTTAAAATATCAAAAGATACATCGTTACCTTTGGCTAAAGTTGAGCTATTCATAACAACATCGCTCCCCCACCTAAATCGGCAATTTATATTTCATTATTAATGTAACCTTTTACAAAAGAAATTATTGCTAATTTTTGTTGACTATTTAACTAATATTAATAAATCAGAAAATTATAAAAATTCTTGAAGAACTGTTTATATTTTGTCACTAATTATTTATTTGTTAATTATTTGAAATAATTAAAGATGAACCCGTCCGTTGCTAGTCGGACGGGAATCGGTTGCTGCTAGTACTGAGCGCGTAGACCAATACCCTGCGATTGCGCGTCAAAATGATGAGTAAACACCGAAAAGTGAAGCGTGAGGAGACGAGCTAGCAGCAATCAAACCTGGCATCAAATAATTGTCGTAATGCTGATTAATCCTGCAAAGGAGGAATAGGACAGCAGTTAACGTCATTTAAACATACTTTACCCCAGTGCAAAGCCCAGCGGACAAGAGCGACTCGGTTTTCAGTTTGTGTTTTGGTAAGAATATTACTGATATGGTTATCAACAGTACGCTTACTAATTTCCAGCTTGACTGCAATTTGTTGGTTAGTTAAGCCAGTGGCCACTAAGTCGATAATTTGCAGTTCTCGGTCTGACAGACTAACAGGGGTCTGAGACTCGCCACCAGCCATTTAGATTCCATCCTCCCTTTTTTGGTAAATGTACTCAATTGCTTTTTCCCATTGTAGAAGATTCTTTTACTGGTAGGAGTTTCAACTGTTTAATGCAATACGATTATGTGCAATATCTTTATTATTTCAGTTTTACGCTATACAGTCTTTTATATTAGTATTTATTATATCTTTAAAGCGCAAATAAAATTAGAATTAATACAGTTGCTAAATCTAAGGTGCAAGAGTAAACAGCAACAATTCATAAAAAATCTTGCTGTTTATTTGTATGAACGATTGCTTTAGAAATACTAAATATTATTGTAGGTTTTATACAGAATTTCTCTTTTAAAATTAAAACAAGTCTAATTAAATGAGCAATCCCCGCGTTTTATGTTTAGGTGAAATATTATATGATGTGCTTGCCGATCAACTAGGTCGTTCGGTTCCTTCTGTTGAGTCATGGACTTCTTATCCAGGTGGAGCGCCAGCCAATGTTGCCTGTGCTTTAGTGAAGTTGGGAACCCCCTCAGCATTCATCGGCTGTGTTGGTGAAGATGAAACTGGAACTAGTCTAGTAAAGCTTTTAGAAGAAGTAGGTGTAAATACAAATGGCGTGCAGCGTCATCCCTCTTCCCCTACCAGACAAGTATTAGTGACTAGAAAAGAAAATGGCGATCGCCTGTTTGCCGGTTTCAAAGATTACGACACCACTGAATTCGCCGACACTCGTCTTGAAGCAGAAAATTTACCGGAAAAATTATTTGCTACTACCGATATTTTAGTGGTAGGTACTTTAGAGTTAGCTTATCCCGAAAGTGGTGCAGCAGTTTATCGTGCGCTAGAGTTAGCTTCTCAACACAATGTTAAGATTTTGCTAGATGTGAATTGGCGGGATGTATTCTGGAAAAATCCCGATGCTGCTCCCGACATAATTCGGGAATTAATTAAAAAAGTAGATTTTCTCAAGCTTGCTAAGGAAGAAGCAGAGTTATTATTTAATACCAATGATGCAGGTGCAATTACTTACCGTGCCAACACATTAGAAGGGGTATTAGTCACCGATGGAGATAAAGGTTGTGCTTATTGTCTCGGTGAAAACGAAGATAAACTTCCGGCTTTTTCCGTACCTGTAGTTGATACAACTGGTGCCGGAGATAGTTTTGTGGCTGGCTTTGTTCACCAGTTGTTGAATTACGGAATCAAAAACTTAAGCGATGCTGAAGTTGTGAAAAAAATTATTGCTTATGCTAGTGCTGCGGGGGCTTTGACTACATTAAAACCCGGTGCTATTGCTTCTCAACCTACAGCAGCAGAAGTAGAGAAGTTTCTTAAGGAGAATTGAAAGATAATTAAATCTGATATCTTGCATCATTGTCGTTAAGAGTGACATAAACCCGGTTTCTTTAGGATTTAACAACGAAAAAATCATTTTTTACTAATAGAAACCGGGTTTATTTGAGGAAGTTTATAACTTGTATTCCAATACTGCGTAGGTTTTGGGGAGATCCTCCCTAGCCCTCCTTAATAAGGAGGGAAGTAAGCCCCCTTTTTTAAGGGGGTTTGGGGGATCTAACAATTGTGTTCAATTCCTTAACCGAGTAGTATTGACTTGTATTCTACTCAACTGAAAACTGTTATATAAACCAGAGCTATCGTCATTTTCTATTACCCATTACCCATTACCCATTACCTATCACAGCCCATTCCCAATTAAAATAAACGGTGCCCTTACCAAAAATTCCCCATCACAATTTCTCTGCAATCTCCCGCACAATTACCTCAAGCGACTGAGAAATATCTACCGTAATCGCGTCTAAAGGTTCTTCAAGAGTCTCAAACTGACTTTTGAGCAATTTTTCGCTCATAAAATGATTTTTTCGTTGTTTTAAACGTTGTTGAATCAATTCAAATGAACCTTTAAGATAAACCAACTTTACAGATTCACAATCAACTAAAAGCATCTGGCGATAACTTTCTTTTAAAGCCGAACAAGTTATAACTAGATTTGTATTTTCTAACAATCGCTGTTTGATGACATCTTGCATTTTTTGCAGCCACGGTAGTCTATCTGCATCAGTCAATGCAATGCCGTTTCGCATTTTGTGAATATTCTCTTGTGGATGAAAAATATCGGCATCCCCAAACTCCCAACCTAAAGATTCTGATAGTTTTTCACCTATGGTAGTTTTACCGGAACCAGAAACGCCCATGACAAGGATAATCATCAACAAATTTAAAACTTGAGTTGTTGCTTCTTACAAAAAAAAATGTATCATTTTGATACTAAATTTATAAAAATGTATCATTTTGATACTAAAAATTTGAGCTAAATCGCTTCTGAATTTATATGATTCCTAGTAAAATATATTGCATAACTCTGAAAAATTTGACCCTATTTAATTATAAATCATATTATTAGCTAAATAATAACTTAAAAATGAGTCGTGAAATTAATCCGGGAACTTTAATTAGTAATCGCTATCAAATTCAGAAAACTTTGGGAAGAGGTGGGTTTGGAAGAACTTACTTAGCTTTCGATAATCGACGTTATAACGAACCATGCGTTTTAAAGGAATTTTTACCTGATACCCAAAGCCCCAGCGTTATTCGTAAATCAAAGGAACTATTTGAACGGGAAGCAAAGGTTTTATATCAAATTAAACATCAACAAATTCCTCAGTTTTTAGCTTTGTTAACTGACGATGAAAAATTATTTATTGTTCAAGAATATATTGATGGCAAAACTTATCTACAAATTTTAGACGAGCGTCTTTCTACAACTGGTAAGCCATTTTCGGAAAGGGAAGTCAGAGAATGGCTGTTAGATATGCTGCCAGTTTTAGAATATATTCATGGTTGTAATATTATTCACCGAGATATTTCACTAGAAAATGTCATGCTTCCTCAAAATCAATCGAAACCAGTATTGATTGATTTTGGAGTAGTGAAACAAAAGTTTACTCAAATTTTTAGTAATTCTTCTTCTCAGTCTTTTAGACAAGGTTCAGTCGTAGGGAAAATTGGTTACTCACCACCGGAACAATTACGTTTGGGACATTGTTTCCCTTCCAGCGATATGTATGCCCTGGCAGTGAGTGCGCTGATTCTTTTGACTGGGAAAATGCCGCATTTATTAATAGATGATTCTTTAAACTGGAATTGGCAGCCTTATGCAAATGTTAGTAACTCTTTAGCTGCCATTCTGAATAAAATGTTGTCAGCAGCACCCAACCAACGTTATCAATCGGCAAAGGAAATAATAGTAGAGCTTAATAATAATCAAAGTACTAACAATAATATTCACGAAACAGTTACTAACAGTAACTTGAAACCAAAAAGGTCACTAGGTGGCATTATTTCAAGTCTATTACCGAGAAAAACTCAACAAAATGAACAGCAGAATGCTAATAACCAGAACAATTTTGAACAACTCGGACAAAAACCAGTTTCTCAAAATCCACAGTTTGTAGATTATTGTAAGCAACAGCTTACTAGTTTTGTGGGACCTTTAGCTAGTGTTGTCATAGAACAAACTTTAGAAGAAAATCCCGACATCGTATCCAAAGATTTGGTTGAAGTTTTAGCTGAAAAAATCCCAGATGCACAAAGAGCAGAAAGTTTTAAGAGTCACGTCAAACTTCTCAAAGAATATAAAACAGAGCTACCACCGAAGGTGAATCATTCAGTATCAAGTTTGACGAATACTCCTGCGATTAGTAACCCAGATTTTCTCGATTATTGTCGCCGAGAATTTAGTAGTTTTGTTGGTCCTTTTGCTAGTGTGGTAATTAGAGATACTTTAGAAGAAAATCCAGATTTAACTCCAAAGCAACTTGTAGAAAAATTGATGACTGGAATTCCCAATCGCAAAAGAGCGCAGGAATTTGAAAAACGGATTCTTAAGGATTGAGAATGGGTAGTTGGTAATTGGTAATTGCAGCAATTTTTACAATTATGATTTATCTAAACCTCGATTTTTATCAGTTAAATTACGATTTTTTGGTTGAAAGAGTTTTATTTGTTACTTATTTTATTAGGAAAAGGAAAATAAGTTTATTGGGGTGTATTGTTGGCAATAACTACGGGAGAAAATATAGAGGAAATCGTATTTAATTTAATTCAATGGGCTGAATCAACAGGTAAGTTAAATCATGACTCAAACAGTAAGTAAAACAGTATCTTTTGAAGAATTTATAAAATGGATACCAGAAAATAAAAGATATGAACTACACGAGGGGGTAATTGTAGAAATGGCACAGCCTACTGGTAAACATGAAAACGTTTTTGCATTTATATCTCGCAAAATAAACGTACAAATAGATAATTTAAATTTACCCTACATTATTCCTTCAAAAGTATTAGTAAAGCCTGATGGTAAAGATTCTGCTTATTTACCTGATGTATTAGTACTAGATAAGCGAAATTTTAAAAATGAGCCTTTGTATGAAAAAGAGTCCACAGTTTGTCAAACTAAATCAATACCATTAGTAGTAGAAGTAGTAAGCACAAATTGGGGTGATGATTATGCTGTTAAATTTGAAGAATACGAGAATATAGGTATACCAGAATATTTGATTGTTGATTATTTAGGAATAGGCGGTAAAAGGTTTATTGGTAGTCCGAAACAACCTACAATTACGGTTTGTCAATTAGAAGATGGTGAATACAAAAGTATTTTATATCGAGGTGATGACACAGTTAAATTAAAATCATTTCCTGAGTTAAATTTGACTGCTAACCAAATTTTTGAATCTGCTTTAAATTAAAAAATCATGAGCAACTTTCAATTGTCAGAAAAAAACGGTGTGCTTTATAAATCCAAACAACTTTCCCCCACAATATAGACTGTTTCACAAATTCCATCCCAACTTTTTCTAAAACCCTAACCGAAGCACAATTCTCAGGTTCGACAATTCCCAAAACAGAATCAAGATTCAACTTATCAAAACCATATTCTAAACAAGCATTCGCTGCTTCCGTCGCTAAACCTTGTCCCCAAAAATCCGAATCCAATCGATAACCCAACTCGTTTTCTAATTTACCTTCGATTTCTTCAACAACAATCCCGCAATAACCAATTAAACGTCCACTTTGACGATGAATTACCGCCCATTTTCCATAACCATATTTTTGGTAGGAATCAAGAAAACTTTGAATTTTCACCATTGTTTGTTTAGTAGATAATGCACCCGTTGGTGAAAAAAATTGCATTACTTCGGGTTTTGCGAGAATTTGCGCTAGTGCTTCAATATCTAAAACTTGAAACTCGCGAATAATTAACCTTTCGGTTTGAATAATTATCTTTTCGTCAAAATTACTTTCAGCCTTTACGAAACTCGGTATATTTAATAAATTCAGCAACCACTGATTTTTGGAATTTAGCCACAGAGCAAAAACAATCAATAAATGTATCCCCAGAGTTATTTGAGCGTAGGGTTTTATCGAAAAATCGTATATTGTTAACCAATCACCACGAGAAGTAGTAAAAGAAAAAATCGGATAAACCACCAGCGAGTAAACCAATTGAGCTTGAGAAAAAGTATAAAATAAATGTTTTAAAACTGCTTTTTTAACTAAAGGTATCGCTAAAATTGCGAGAAAACCTAAAGCAATTGAAACTAAATTACCGCTAAATGCAATCCACCAAGATTCTACAGGAAGGAAATTTCCCACAGCGATAACATAACCCCAAACTACTCGCCATTGAAATTCCCTAACTTCGCCACCAACCTGTAAAGTAGCTAAAGCATGTCCTACCTCATGAAAAAATACTCCCAACGGAATTAAAATAAAAACCGCAACTCTTTCTAATATAAATCTATCTTTGGCAGTTACTTTATCATCCCAAAATGAACCCCAATTATTGAATAAACGCAAAATGGAGTCAATGCTGATAATACCGTAAATAATCGCCATGAAATCGAATGACGAATCGTTAAACATGAATAACCTCAAACTTTCAAATTAGTTTGATTGGATAAGCACGAATTGCTTTATCCACTGTTGCGATTGCTAAATTATGTTGCAAAGCTTGACCTAGATTTAGATTAATAATTTGATGGCGATCGCGCTGTTTGGGAAGATAAATATCAGGAGATTCCGGTAATGGTAATTTACCCAATTTATACTTAATAAGACATTCCCAAATTGAAATAATACTTAAATATACTTCATTGTCAGAATCAGAAATAGCATCTCTAATATCTGTTGCCAATTTGTTATCACCGCTGATAAACCATAAAAAAATATGTGTATCTAGAAGAATTTTCATTTGCCTTCAAATACGTTTAAAATATCGTCTGGCAAAGGTGCATCAAAATCATCGGGTACAGTAAATTCTCCTTTACACAAACCAAATGGTCTTGGTGGCTTTTTTGTCTTCGTGATTGGTTTAAGTTCGGCAATAGGTTTATTTTCTTGGACAATAATAAAGCTTTCACCTGCTTCAACTTGATTCAAGTACTTTGAGGGATTTTGTTGGATTTCTTGGAATGTAATTTGCTGCATTTTACTATTTTAAGATAATCTTTAATATTTAACCTTCTATTTAATTTTAAATCATGACTTAAGCAAACAAAATAAAACTGATATCATATCGTTACCAGAAGGTATCGTAATTATTTAACCTTCCTCCCTCTTCCTCTTAGCCTCAATCTTAATTAATACGTAAAAATAATCCCTTATCCTCAACTCAAAATTAGTCTATCAAATTAAAAAACCTTTGCGCTCCTTTGCGCTTACCTCCGCGCTCCTCTGCGTTGAAAAAACATTATCTCCTGACTCAACACTAATAAAACCATTTCCACCACATCAACCCCTTTACTTTCACTAAATTTTTCTTATATATATACAACTTTAAGCTTTGCAAACATTATTTATACAATCCTAAATAATTCATAAAGAAGATTTCACTACAAAAAAGTATTTATTCTATTGCCCTGTCATCTTTCAAGTAACTTTTCAAGGAAGGTAGCAATATGAATTATATTTGTATACTTTTATAATCAGTAAAAATTAGGTTAACATGTGCATAAATTCTATCAAATATTCCCTATATAAATAATGTCGTCTTGCCAACAAATTTACCTGATTTATTAAGAAAAAATTAAAATAACCGTTTTGCTAGCTCAGGAGTTGAAGTTGTATTTACAACCATAAATAGGAGCAAATATTGTATATGACCGATATATCACAAAACAATCAAAATAATTCGACAGTTGATAAATTAAAACTTGCTAGGCAAGAATACCAGTACAGCTATATCCATATTCCACCTATTGCGATGGTGGATAAACTTCCTAGTAACGAGAATTTCTCTACTGACTGGCTGCGTTTGTTAGCTAAAGAATTAAAAGTTGTTTTTATCAATACCCTAATTGCAAATCGAGGCAATCGCGGTTCCGAAAACGTTCGCGATGATGTGAGATTATTTATTTTGGAAGTATTAAGCCAAGGAGCATTACCCTTTAATTTAGGTGTGACTGCTAGAGTTTTACAAATTATTCCTAATCTATTGCTGACTGGAATATCAAAGGATTATAGGGAAATCGATGATTTGTTATTGTCCATACTTAGGGAAAGCGGACTTTCTATTTTTCAAGATTCTTTGAATCGAGTCAAGAGTCTTTTGTATAAGGAGCGTACAAAAGGACATGCAAAAAGCTTGAAGGATTATCAAAAGCTTTTCCCCCAGATGGGAATACCCAAGATAGCTTATAATTTCTCTACAGACGAACAATTTGCTTATATGCGGGTAGCTGGATACAACCCCGTAATGATTGAGCAAGTTGATAAATTGGACTCGCGCTTTCCTGTTACCGAAGCTCAATATCAAGAAGTTATGGGAGATGATTCTTTAGCGGCAGCAGGTGAAGAAGGAAGACTTTATTTAGCTGATTATGCAATTTTGGATGGTGCACTTAACGGTACTTATCCTTCACAGCAAAAGTATATTTACGCTCCCCTAGCACTATTTGCAATTCCTAAAAATTCTCATAACGATAGATCGAGTTTAATGCGTCCGGTTGCGATTCAGTGCGGTCAAAATCCCGAGAATAACCCCATTTTTACGCCAAAATCAGACAAATATGCTTGGCTGTGTGCAAAAACTATCGTTCAAATCGCAGATGCTAACTATCACGAAGCTGTAACTCATTTAGGACGTACTCATTTATTTGTAGGTCCCTTTGTTGTTGCAACTCATCGTCAGTTACCGGATAGTCATCCGGTTAATATATTATTGCGTCCTCATTTTGAAGGAACTTTAGCGATAAACGATGCAGCCCAACGCCGTTTGATTGCTGCTGGTGGCGGTGTAGATAAATTATTGGCATCGACTATTGATAATTCCCGTGTTTTGGCAGCAATCGGTTTGCAAAGCTATGGGTTTAATGAGGCAATGTTACCCAAGCAATTAGAGAAACGCGGCGTTAATGATACACAAAAGCTACCTGTGTACCCATACCGCGATGATGCCTTGTTAATTTGGAATGCAATACATACATGGGTTTCAGATTATTTAAGCATTTATTATCAGAACGATGAAAGCGTTCAAAATGATACTTCTCTCCAGAATTGGGCTATTGAAGCAGGGGCTTACGATGGTGGAAGAGTTCCAGATTTTGGTGAAAAACATGGGCTGATTCAAACCTTGGAATATCTAATTGATGCTATTACACTGATTATTTTTACTGCTAGCGCTCAACATGCTGCGGTTAATTTCCCCCAGGGAGACATGATGAACTATGCTCCAGCAGTACCTTTAGCTGGTTATCAACCTGCTACAATTCTTGAGGGAAAAGTTTCCGAAGAAGACTACTTAAATTTACTTCCACCTTTAGAACAAGCACAAGAACAATTAAACTTAGTTTATTTATTGGGTTCTATTTATTATAAAACTTTAGGTAATTACCCAGATAATTACTTCAAAGATACTTTAGTAAAACCAGCTTTGCAGGAATTCCGAAATAATTTACTTGAAGTTGAAGCTACTATTCATCAACGCAATCAAAATCGTCCAACTTACGAATATTTGCTGCCTTCAAAAATTCCCCAAAGTATCAATATTTAGGAAGAATTGGTAATGGATAATTGGTAATTGGTAATGGGGAATGGGGAATGGGGAATGGGGAATGGGTAATGGGTAATTGGTAATTGGTAATAGTATTAAGAATCTTTCAAAGAGTAAATAAAAGTAAATCATCAAGGGAAAATTATGACAATTAAAGAACAAGTTATCAAATCTCAAAAACGTCAAATTAAACTTTCCCGTACTTTAGCAAAAGTTGGCTATGACAGTAAAATTGGTCAAACTCTACGTTTAAAACTTTATTATCAAGATGCCTTTTTATTGCTGCGTAAATTTAAGAGTTTTCTGTATACAGCCCAGGAAACTTTTGGAGACAAATTTTTTGGCGGAGATCAAGCAATTGTACATACTTCTCATGCAGAAGTTAAGAAATTGATGCAAGTCGAACCTCAACAACGGGGAAACGACTTGGGTATTATTAGAATGCTTGCTTCCAGTTATTTGCTTAATAATCCCTTGAGTTTGGGAATGAACGGTACTCAACATACGGGAGCCCGTGCTTTATTTTTACAAGCTTTACCAGAGCCTGGGGAAGATATCGAAAATTTAAGTAATTTAGTCAATCAATGCTTATCAGAAGCAGCCGAAAAAAAGGAATTACATATTGGTAACGATTTACCAAGAATGATGCTGAAAATTTTGCATCAAGTTGTTTTCCAAATCTCCTTATCCGAAGAAGAAGTTACCGCATCAACTAGTTACAATAAAAAGCTGCTTCTGGCAACTCTGCCGAATTTTATTAACAAATTTACACTTGGATTCCTAACAGCACCAAGCGTGAAACATCGGAAGCAATTAACCCAGAGATACAAACAATCTCCCTTATGGTCATCTTATGTAGAAACAGGTGCAAAATACAATTTGAACGAACATCAAATTGCTAATAGTATTTTCGATATGATTCATATTGCCGGAACTCTTGGTTCTAGCGCCCTTTTAGGTTCCACAATTGGAGTTTTGTGTCTGGATGAAGATTTAAGAAATAACGTAATTTCTGAAGTTAATACAGTTTGGAACGAACAAGAAACTCCGAATGCAGATGCTTTGAAAAATTCGATATTAATTAACAAAGTAATTCTAGAAACCGCTCGCCTTTATCCAGCAGTGAGATTTGTAAGTCAGTTAGCACAAGAAGGAGGAGAAGTTGAAATCGGTGAAACAAAATGTCCATTTCAAAAAGGTACCCGCTTAATCGGCTCTGTATTTACTGCTAATAGAGATGCTGCAAGATACGAAAATCCAGATAGTTTCGATATTGAACGGGATTTTTCTGATATTTTATCTTGGAATGGTCACGGACACGAACGAGCTTGTCCCGGAAGAAATTTATCTATTGGCTTTATTAATATCTTTGTTTTGTACTTGTTCAAAAAGTATAAATGGGATTCAATCACAGAAGTTGAATGGGAATTTGAGAAAGTTACCGCCGTCACACCAAATGAATTAGTTTTACAAGGTTTTGCAAAACGGTAATTGGGAATTGGTAATTGGGCATGGGGCATGGGGCATTGGGCATTGCATCACTCAGCAGTGCCAGAAACCCGGTTACTTTCTGATTTCACAACGACATAATCATGCTTTGACGACAAGAAACCGGGTTTATTCGAGCTTCTAAAATCACCTAAAAAATTCTTTTTTTCTTCCTCCAGATGGAGCATTAAAATCTACAACTGAATTCTCTTATGACTATACAAATCGAAAACAAACAACTTGATAACATTGCCACCTGGATGAAGTCAGTTGAAGAAACTAATTTACCAAATATCCTTAAAGGTGTATTCTTCATGGATGGCAATCCACTTCCAGATGATTGCATCACCATGTACAACTTAGAATGGGATGCCGAAAATAATACTTTGTTTCTACCAGTATTTGGACAGCTACAGTGGACTTTTCATAACTCTATTCCAGGAAGATTATTACTGATTGGTGCTTGGTTGAGTCAGTTTACTTATAAAATTCAGTTTGAAGACGAAACTCTACAA
>JBCBPQ010000145.1:0-17857 GCA_039820645.1 Cyanobacteria bacterium J06633_8
CAAGCTGAGGAGACAAGGAGCCGAGGGGAAGGGGAGAACAGTTGGAACGTGAGACACCGAGGGCAATTCAGCACCTCAGCACCGTTTACTCCCCTCAGCACCTCAGCAAAACCCTTGAGCGTCTTAACCGAGCAGTATTGGCTTCTGAGGTTAATTTTATTTTAGCCGAACTTAATGGTGCTAACTTGAGCGAGGCTGATATGGAGAAGGCTAACTTTAGTAATGCTAATTTAACAAACACAGATTTAAATAATTCAAACCTATCTAACGCTAAATTAAGTAACGCTAACTGTTATAAAGCAAATTTTCGCTGTGCGAAACTAAATAATGCAAACCTCACTCAAGCTAACCTTCAAAAAGCTGATTTGAGTAGAGTTGATTTAACTAGAGTAAAACTTGAAAATACTAATTTTCAACAAGCCATTCTTCAAGGTGTCAATTTATCCAGTTGTGATTTATCAGGAATTAATTTTGCTGAAGCTGCTTTAGTTACAGCAAACCTTAAAAATGCAAACCTGAGAAAAACCTGCTTACAAAATGCCAACCTCCAGGGAGCGGATTTACAAAACACAAATTTAACCAAAGCCAACCTCAACGGTGCAAACCTAAAAAAAGCCGATTTAACCAACGCGAATATTTACGGGGCTACATTTGAAAATGCAGACCTAACTGGTGCGATAATGCCAGATGGGGAAATCTATCAAGCACAGATAGAATCCCATAAACTAAAAACTGAATTTTCTCAGGTGGTATCCATGAGTCGTAAAGTTATTAAAACTGATAATGCTCCCGCACCGGTAGGACCTTATAATCAAGCTATAGTGGCTTCGGGACAAATGCTTTTTGTTGCTGGACAAATTGCTATCGATCCAAGGGCGGGTAATGTTGTCTATACCGACGATGTGACGAAGCAAACCGAACGGGTAATGAGTAATTTAGAAGCTATCTTAACTGAAGCTGGCGCTACATTTGAAAATGTTGTTAAGACTAGCGTGTTTTTAAAAGATATGGGTGATTTTGCTGCGGTGAATGCAGTTTATGCAAAATATTTTAATGAAGCAACTGCTCCAGCAAGAGCTTGTGTTGAAGTTTCTCGTTTACCAAAAGATGTTTTAGTAGAAATTGAATGTATCGCTATGATTTAAAGTTTAGTTTGAATTAATGTTGTTTTTATCACAAAAAATAATATTCGCATTTTCCGAAATAGGTCTATTTGAAGTTGATTCTATAAATAAGTAGATTTGGCGAATACATTCTGAGGGTGGGCTTTGCTCACCTTTTTTGTTTTAATTGTCTAATTAACAACTAATATAGTATTAAGTAATGCCGCTTAGTACATTAATGAAGACTGAAACAAATGATTATTTAACCTTTAACCTTTAACCTTCGCGTAGCGAAATCTGTGAGGCTTAGTAATGGGTATTTGTTAATAGGTAATTGGGTTATATAGTAGGTAATTAAAGCCAGTTGATGATGTCAAGCTTCGAGGGTTTGCTAAATTTTCACTAAAACAGCATCAACACCTAACTTTCTCAGTTTTTTTAATAATATTTGTCCTTGATGTTTATATATACGACAATCGAGAGTACCGGGTAAATTATGGATTAATTCTCGTACCTCTTCTAGACTACAACCACAGATAAAAGCAATAGTAACAGTTGCCTTGAGGATGGCATCTTGTAATGGTGCTTGTTTTACCCTTAAATTATATTTCGGAAGTAGGCGATCGCCGGTTTCAATTTTTTGCAGACTATCGAAATTACTTAAGATAACAATCCTATCACCAGGTTCTAAAGGTGATTTATCCCAGTAAGTAGGCATAATTTTAGGACGAACTTGTTTGTACGTTTGATAAAGAACAGGTACTACTCCATAGCCATAAGCAATTTCAAACAAGAAACACCCATTTAAAGTATCTCCTTTTTTAATAAAGTATTCAGTAACTAAAATAGTTTGCTCGTTAAATCTAAGCATATTGCGAATATGTTTACCAAAAGCGGTACTTACAAAAGCTTCTGCGGCAAGTTCGTAATCATTAATAACTTTCGCAAATGGTAAATATTCTTTAATTTCGTTGGTCTTGCGATGGTCAAAAGTGCGAATAATTAAGTTACAGTTAGGATTTGCTTTATAAGCTTTTAAACCAATATCGATATTGTCATCTTCATTATCGGTAACAACAACAACGCTTTTGGCATTTGCAAGATTAGTTTTTTGCAAATTATCAATAAAATCACCAATCAATAACTGGGCTTGCGGTAAAATTCTACCTTTAAGTTTTTTATCATTCAGCCCAAATACAGGCTGCTGCCATTTTTGTAAAAAACCTGCTACTTTTTCACCTAAAGTACTTAAACCAATAACTACAGTATGATTGCGCTTGGGATAAATAAATAGCTGCTGAAATCGTTCGTTTAATACCCATTGAGTTAACCAAGCTTGGAGTACACCCATTAATAGAATACCGCTCAGCATATAGATAAAATTTATTAACCGCTTTAACTTTTGAATATCATTTGGTTCTAAATAAACATCATCGTATCCTCCCAGAAGCATGACGGCAGAACTATAAAAAGCTTTCCATAAATCATAATTCAAGTGAAATTTTAATATTAAAACACCGATAGAAAATAAAAATAACCAGGTAAAAAATACCATTTGAATAATTGGTTGACTAACCTGCTGTTTAGTCCATTCTTTCAAGGCGATGGCTTTTTTACCTCGTTTATTTCTGTATATAAAATCAATACTTTTCTGTACAAATCCTTTCTCTTCCTCTTGATAATATAAAGATTCAGAATCACCATACCAATGAACCAACTTATGATTAACTTCGATATAAGCAACTTGGTCGTTAGACTGTAAAATTAAATTTGGCTTCCATTGATTAAATGAAGTCGGAAGCTGTTCTTTAGCAGGAATATGACTGAGTATTCGACAATCTTGAGTATTAATTTGATGTAATTGACGACTTCGCCATTTATGATAGACATTAATTTTAACTTTAAATATCCCCAACCATTCATTTTCTAATTTAAAAAAACCGCGATTTTCATCAGCTAAAGCGCGAGTTGCAAATACTCGTGCTGGTAATTCAGTTGCATCGCAGACAACTATATTATCTTGATGTAATTTTTTCTTAGATGAGCGTACAATAATCCGAGCATGAGGATTAAGTTTACTGATTTCATCAGCGGCTTTTTCATTAGCTAATTCGTCATCTGTAACAATTAAAATAGCTCTACATTCTTCGACATTAGCTTTTTGTAAAATGTCTGATTCTTGAATATCTCCAACCAGATATTTTTTTTGAAGAGAATATGGAATACCATCAACTTCCCAATTTATTTGTTCCCGTTTATCAATTGCAATAACTGTTACATTAAAATTTTTAAGTAGCTTAAAGCAGTGTTGACCTAGACTACCCAAACCGCAAACTATGAAATGTGATTTTGGAGCAAATTGATTTCGCTGTTCGGTTGATGACATTTATAAATATAGATAATGTTCGGTTAACGATTAATAGCCATACACATAACAGATGTAGAGACGTAGCAGTGCTACGTCTCCCTATATTTAAAGTTGTATAAATAATTTAGCTACAGTATACAAATGGAACAAATACCAAATAATTAATAATAATACTACTGTAATTATTAATTGTTAAAGATAAAACAAAATAGTGAAAGACAACAAATATACCAAAAACATTATAGAAAAATATCTTTTAAGTAATTGATATTTGAAATACGCGGAATAAATTAATAATTTGATAATTTTGTTGAAAATTGTTTTTTGTCAAGTATTAAACAATATCAATCAAGCAGGAGAAACATCCACATTGCTTTTAGCTCTACAAGGAAAGATGATAGCGTTTTTCGGTTGAGTAGAATACAATCAAAACCTCAGCCTTTCCTTGCGGAGATTCCTCTCCGATAAGTTGTAAAGGGAAGGAGGGTGAGGTGAAGTATATATTGTATACAAATGAAAAATACTATATAAAACAAGATTTATGTATATAAAATTGAAAAAACCTGGTTTTGTCAAAAACCAGGTTTATGAATGTTGTTATATATATTATGAAAATGGCAAACTAATTTTTTGATTATCCTTGTAAATTAATTAAAACTATCTTCTGTTGTAGTTGGCATTTCTTCTGTTTCTGGAAAAGATTCAGGAGAAAACTCAATTTCATCATTATTAGGAACAACAACTTCCGACTCGGGAGAAGTTTCGACTGATGTTTCTGTTTCTGGCTGCTTTTTATTCTTAGATGAAATAATTTCTTGCATCAACTCCTCAATCACTTCTGTTTGCTCAACATTACCTTGCTTGCGATATTCTTTGTGAGCGCGTCTGAGAACTTGTTGTGCTTTCTTATATTCCCCTTGTTTGTAAAAAGCTACTCCTAATTTATAATAAGCAGAAGGATTATTCGGAAATTTGCGAATTGCTTGAATATAAGTATCAATTGCTTCAGGAGTTTGACCTCTAGCAACTAATAAACTACCTAAGTTATTGTATGCTGCAACATTTTTAGGACTCAACTGCAAAACTTCACGGTAAGCAATAATTGCTTTAGCAGCATCTCCTTGTTCTTGTAAAGCTAAACCTAAATTAAAATAAGCATTAGCATTATTTTTGTCAAGATTAATAGATTGCTGATAAGCAGCGATTGCTTCTTCAGTTTGTCCTTGTTGATACAGTGCTAAACCAAGATTATAGTTAGCATTAGCCATTGTCGGCTCTACTACTAATGCTTGACGATAAGCAGTAATTGCAGCTTCATTTTGTCCTTGTTTGTGCAACGCCAAACCTAAATTATAGTAAGCTTCAGCAAGATTAGGATTGAGACGAATCGCTTCCCCGTATTCCTGTACCGCTGCATCCAAACGATTTTGCTGTAAAAATATATTACCTAAATAATTGCGTGCCGAAGCAAGATTAGAATCGCGATTCAAAGCAGCACGTAAAGCTAATTCAGCAGCTTGTAAATCGCCGCTGTTATACCGCATCACACCTTGCTGAAACAAACCAGCAGCTTGCAAATCTTGAGTAACAGCAGTTTGCGCCCAAACTCTACTGACAGGTAACTCAGCAATGGTTAATCCAATCAACCCAGCACAAGAGCCAAATATTAAAAGAATAGAAGCACGAATAATCCGCTGAATACTTGGCTGAATATTTAAAAAATTTTGAGACATTTTTAGGCTCTCCCCGCACTTAATTAATAGATGCCGTTTAAGTTAGAGTGCCCAAGGCGAGGAGTAAAATTGAAGTCTTTAGATAAATTTTTCTGGAGGATGGGGGATAAGGGGAGAGGTAGAAGTTAAAAATTAGCAGTTAGCCGTAGTGAGAAAATTGTGCTCCCTACTTGTTTTATAAGGAGGAAAAATCTTCAACCACTAACCACTAACCACTAACCACTAACCACTAACCACTAACCACTAACCACTAACCACTAACCACTAACCACTAACCACTAACCACTATCCACTAACCACTATCCACTATCCACTAACCACTATCCACTATCCACTATCCACTAACCACTAACCACTAACCACTAACCACTAACCACTAACAACTAACCACTAACCGCTTCCGGCAATATCAACATCGCATCGCCGAAGGAATAAAAACGATATTGGGATTTGATTGCTTCTTGATATATATTTAACAATCTTTCTCTTCCAATTAAAGCGCTGACTAGCATCAATAAACTCGAACGTGGTAAATGAAAGTTGGTAATCAAACCTTCTATTACTTTCCACTTATACCCCGGATATATAAATAAATTGGTTTCGCCACAAAATGGCTGCAATTCTCCTTCTCCGGCTTTAGCTGCCCCCTCTAAGGCTCTTACTGCTGTAGTTCCCACTGCAATAATTCTTCCACCTTTAGCTTTAGTTTCGCGAATTTTCTCTACTGTTTCCGGTGGTACCTCAATCCATTCTCCATGCATTTCATGGGTAGTAACATCTTCTACTTCCACTGGACGAAATGTCCCTACTCCCACGTGCAAAGTTACAAAAGTCCGATTAATCCCTTTTTCTGCTAGCTTTTCTAATAACTCCGGAGTAAAATGCAGCCCTGCTGTAGGTGCTGCAACTGCTCCGGGATTTTGTGCGTAAACTGTTTGGTATTGCTGGCTTTCTGCTTCAGTCGCTGTAATATAAGGCGGTAAAGGTACTTCACCAAAGTCTTCTAATAGCTGTATCAAAGACATTCCCGTAGGAACATCAAAGTGCAACAATCTTCCTCCAGTAGCTTCATCTGTCTCCAAAACCGTCGCAACTAATTCTTGACAACAGAGCCGCGAATTTCCTCTTTTCGTTTCAAAAATGATTTCGCTACCCTTTTTAAATCGCTTTCCTGGCTTTACCAAAGCCAACCAACAATCTTGCTGTTTTTCTTCCAACAACAAAACTTCTACCTCCGCTCCCGTAGATTTACGTCCGTAAAGTCTCGCGGGTATTACCTTTGTATCATTCATCACTAACAAGTCTTGCGGACGAAGGATTACCGATAAATCTCGAAAAATATGATGATTTGGTATCGTTTTTATACCAGTATCTAGAGAATCTACTACCAACAACCGAGAACTATCTCTAGGAATTGCAGGGTTTTGAGCAATGAATTGGGGAGGTAGATTGTAGTCGTATCCGTCGAGGGAAATATCTAAATTAATATCTGTGTTATCTTGATTGGAAGAGTAAATGCTTTGCGATGTGTTGCTTTGCGGGTTGGAAGAATTAGGTATTGCCATAATTGGTAGTTGCTACATTTATTCAGAGTTTCTTAACAAAAAAAATGTAATTATAATTTATAAATGAAATCTAGAATATCAGCCCTAAGTAAGATTGAGCATGTTGAATAATAAGAAATTTTAAGTAATACGCAAAACAAAAAATAAAAATTGGGTAAACCTCCCTATCTAAAAACGGGGGCTTTTACCCTACCGAATGCATAGCTCTATATATCAATAATAGAGATGTAAAATTGGCTTTGATCCTAAGCACCAAGATGGAATACTTGTATTATCTGGCGAACGCCAGTTTGACTTTGAGGGTAGTTCAATATTTGCACGCTAGACCACGCATACCTGTTTCCTTCATCACCGTAATTCATCAAATAGATGGTTGGGTGGTTAGAGTCAAGCTCGATTATCCGATTAGCAATAATGAAGATGGTGATATTCGGGCTTTCTTGAACGAACTAGGAATCCGCTACGAACCTCCAATGCGGGTGCAAATGGCACTGTGGAGTTTAGAAGCCCAACAGAATCCGGTTGAGGTTATGCGACGCTACCAAGTGGCGATTGTGTCTCATGGCAGCCCCGACAAAGAAGAAATTGAAGCTTTCCGACAACAATTCGTCAGAGGATTGGGCTATTGCCCGGAAACCCTAGCATAGTAATTGCTGCTATATCTTGCTATTACAACTGAGTAATTATTAATTGATAGTTGGTAATTAATTCTTTTGTAAATATCACTAACCTTACCAATCGTCAATTGAATATTCAAATGCCGCTTGAATGTATTCTTCTAATGTTAAATAGTATCCCGATGCTGATAAGCTGAAAATTGCATTTGTCTTAGTTATTTTTCTCTGGCAGCAAACAATAGCTACATCAAATCGACAGGGATAGTCTGCTTTTTCAGGAAAATTTGCCAGAAACATGGCGGCAGTGCGACATAATTTAACTTGCTTTGAAGGCGCGATCGCCATTCTTCCTCCTGCATCCCAGTTACCCTGAGAACGGGTTTTTACTTCGACGAATATTAATATAACGGTACCGCAATCATCTTCCCCTTGTGCAATAATATCTATTTCTCCCCAACGACAGCGCCAGCGGCGATGCAGAATTAACCAATTATTAGATTCCAGCCATTGCGTTACTAGGTCTTCACCTAAAGCACCGATATCGGGATAATCTGAGGAAGGATGGTTTGCCATGAGCAGTTAAATTATCATGATTTTGACTAAAAGCAACTGGATAATCGTAACTATACTTAGTTTATTGTTTTGGGGGATGGCTTGTATGCCATTTAATTTAACTTCCCCAGCTTTTGCACTGGATTACAACAAAGAAATATTAATCGAAGCGGATTTCTCCGGGCAAGACTTAACTGATTCGAGTTTTACCAAAGCGAATCTTCGCGATAGCAATTTTAGTAATTCTAATTTGCAAGGTGTAAGATTTTTTGCGACTAATTTAGAATCAGCCAATTTAAGTAATGCCAACTTAAGGTATGCGACATTAGATTCTGCACGTTTAGTCAAAGCAGACTTAACTAATGCGGTATTAGAAGGTGCCTTTGCGTCTAATGCTAGATTCGATGGTGCAATAATTGATGGTGCTGATTTTACAGATGTATTGTTACGTGCAGACGAACAAGACAAATTGTGTAAATTAGCCAAAGGTACAAATCCCACAACGGGAAGAGATACCCGAGATACTTTGTATTGTTCTTAAACAATTTTAATTCCTAGGGTGTGTTACGGCTAAAATCACTTTGTTTAAAGACGAAAAAATTAGCATTGCCGTAATGCACCATAAGAGTGTGATAATAACGATAGGTTAAATTAGTACGGTGTATTGTCGCCAAGCCCAAGGCATCATTTTATTTTGTGCCATCACAAAATAATAGTCCCTTAGCCGCGAAAAAAAACATATTTTGTAATAATTCAAATTACCGTCGCGCCCTAACACATCCTACAAATATTCACTGCTAACTCCTAACTACTAACTGCTAACTCTTAACTGCTAACTGCTAACTGCTAACTCTTAACTGCTAACTGCTAACTGCTAACTGTTAACTGCTAACTGTTAACTGTTAAAACTCTCCGACATTAAAACACCGTTGTTTATCTAATTCACCCAGTCGCTGCTTTTCAGCCATAAAAGCTTGATAATAGGATTTCCACTTATCTGGTTCAATTTCTGGATCTGTTCTTTCCCAAAGTTCGCGAAAATGACGGTAGCGTTTTTCTCGCAATACTCTTTCCATACTCAAAGTTGCTCTTAAGATAACTTGGGGAGTACGAATTATTTGTTTTTGGGCTGCTTCACTCAAATGGAATAAATGGGAAATCATTTCCATTTGTTCGGGAAATTCTAAATATCTATCTTGTAAGGTTGAAATTAATTCTGCGGAGGAAGTATTATCCGAAATCTCTACAATTTGCTGCCATAAAAATCTATGATGAGATAAGCTAAATTGTAAATTTTTGTCTTCTAAGTCATTGGTAATAATTTGACGATATTCTGGAGAATGTAGATAAATTAATAATAATAAACCTTCTGCTTTTTCTAAAAGGCTATGTTTGGTTTTAGCAATGGTATTAAAAACATTGCTGAAGCTATCTTCCTGCTCATTTTCATCATAGTTTGAAGATGAATCAGTATCTTGATTTTTATTATATTTTTTATAATTTTTAGAGTTTTTATAGTTTTTATTATTGTGAGAATTACCTCCCCACTGTTTATTGCTAGTAGAGGAAATTTGAGTTAATAAATTTTCCGCTCGCAAGGCAATAAGTTGAGCATCTCCTAAACTCAATATTTCTGCACAGCGAGAAACATAATAATTTCGCGTATCGGGATTAGCTATATTCTTTAATAATTTAACCATTTGCTGACAGGCTTTTTGAAAATCTGTAGCTTGTCTTAAATCGGCATCTTTAGTAATTTGTTCTATTTGCCAATCCAACCATAAAGGTGCTTTTTTTAATAACTTATGATAATCTTCCGAACTGTTATTAAATAAATATTCATCGGCATCCTTTCCGTCGGGAATATTTAAAATCTTAAGCTGAACTTCTCCTTGATAAGCTAAATCGGCAACTTCACCAATTGCTCTTTGTGCAGCAATATTTCCCGCTTTATCGGCATCAAAATTGAGAATTAACTGCTTGGAATCGCTATAACGCATTGCCAAACGTACCTGTTCAATACTTAAAGCAGTACCCAAAGAAGCCACAACATTATTAATTCCTACAGCATGGAGGGCTATAACATCAAAGTATCCCTCAACAACAACAGCTTGGTCAAATTGAGAAATACCATCTTTAGCTTTATCTAAACCAAATAAAGTTCTGCCCTTATTAAAAACCTCCGTTTCCGGAGAATTTAAATACTTTGGTTTATCTTCCCCTAAAGTTCTACCACCAAAAGCAATTACCTTACCAGTAATATCGTGAATGGGAATCATTAAACGGTTGCGAAAAGTATCATAAAAACCCCTACCTTCAGAACGAGGTTTAATTAAACCAGCTTTTTCTAATAACTGTACCGGATAATGTTTATCTTCCACCAAATAACGGTATAAAATTTCCCAACCAACGGGAGAATAACCTAACTGAAATTCCTTGATAGTTTCATCCTTTAACTTACGCTGCTGTTGGAGATATTCTAGAGCAGCTTCTCCCGACGGTTGCCATAAAGCATGTTGATAAAAACGCGAAGCCACCTCAAGAATTTCATATACTTGATTGCGTTCCGATATTTTGCGCTGTAATTCCTGTCGCTGTTCGGGTTCTAAAGTTTGTACCGGTACCTGATAGCGTCTTGCCAAATCCAATACAACGTCAGCAAAAGAACGCTTATCCAACTCCATCATAAACTTGAAAACATTCCCACTAGCTTGACAGCCAAAACAGTAATACATCTGCTTGCTAGGGCTGACGCTGAAACTAGGAGTTTTTTCATTATGGAAAGGACACAAACCCCAAAAATCCTTACCACGCTTGCGTAAAACAACACGTTCCGAAATTACCTCAACAATATCAGCCCTGTGTTTAACTTCATCAATTGTATCTTGGTGCAACCGTGGGATTTGCATAATCAGTTAGCAGTGAACAGTGAACAGTGAACAGTTAGCAGTGAACAGTTAGCAGTGAAAAGTATTAGCCAAGCTTTTCCCGGAGGGACATACAGTTACCACTAAGCAGTTAATAATTATCTACCTTTCTCCCAATGTCCCATGCCCAATGACCAATTCCCCAAACATTATTATATGCTTGTCGCCATGACCAAAAATGTTGTAAACAATCTTTTACGATAACTTGTATTCAGAGGAAATACTTATAATGGGACGTATTTTTATTTCGGCGGGGCACGGGGGTAAGGAAGCTGGTGGAATCGATCCGGGTTCTATTGCTGGGGGCACTACTGAAGCCAAAGAGATGATTTTCCTCCGGGATTTAATTTTAACGGAATTAAGGACCCGTGGGTTTGAAGTTCTTTCGGTTCCGGATTCTTTGAGTGCCAGAGCTAGTATTCAATGGATTAATTCTCGTGCTCGTCGTACTGATGTGGCGGTGGAAATCCATGCCGATGCTGCTGCTAGCCCTGGTATAAATGGCGCTAGCGTTTATTACATTGCTAATAATGAAGTACGTAAAAGCAATGCTGAAAGTTTGTTGATGGGGCTTTTAAGAAGAGTTCCGCAAATAAATAGTCGGGGGGTGAAGCCGGATACTGCTACTGGTATGGGTCGATTAATGTTTACTCGGGAAGTAGCGATCGCCTCTCTTTTAATGCAGGTGATTTTCTTGAGCAGTCCGGATGACCGTGCTTTGTTACAAAGTCGTCGTCGGGAGTTTGCTGTGGGAATAGCCGATGGAATAGGGGCTTGGGCACGTGTGATTGACCCCAGTTCGACTCCCGCTCCGGCTGTAACACCTCCTCCGGCACCTCAACCTAGTTATGCTTCAGTAAATATTAAAATTAACGGTCAAAGTTATCCGGAGCAAGGAATAGTAGTTAACGGTAATGCTTATATTCCCATAGATTTGGTAGATAGATTAAGAATTGATTTATCAAAAACTGAGAATGTACGTCGTTTAAGCTACGGCAGAATAGTTTATGTCAAAGCCATAGAACTAAGGGAATTTAATGTATCAATTGGTTGGGATGCTGCGACACGTACGGTAGTTTTACGCTCGAATTTAGCAATTTGTCCCGGTCAAATTACTCAAATAATGTCTCGGGGTGCGACTTCGGAAGTACAGCTACAAATATTTTTAAGAGATAACAATCAAGATGGTTTAGTTAACTTTCCCGATATACCAAAACTGTATCGTGAGGAAGCAGCAATTGAGGGTGTGAATCACGATATTGCTTTTTGTCAGATGTGTTTGGAAACCGGATTTTTACGTTTTGGCGATGATATAGCACCACAGCAGAATAATTTTGCGGGGTTAGCAACTATTGGTGGTGGTAATGAAGTGGCTAATTTCCCTAGCGCTAGAGTTGGAGTTCGCGCTCATATTCAGCATTTGAAAGCTTATGCGAGTTTGGAGCCTTTAGCCCAGGAAAATGTAGATCCCAGATTTCGGTTTGTGACGCGGGGTATAGCGCCATTGGTTACTGATTTATCGGGGAGATGGGAAGCTGATTTGCAGTATGGGGAGAAGATTATCGCTTTGGTGAAGCGGTTGTATGAATCGGCGGGGTTGTTGTAGGGAAGAAATTAATACAGTGGTGCTGGAAACTAAATTGAAGCTTTTCCCTAGCGCTAGGGTTTTGATTTGAGTTTATATTCACATTTTCAAAAATGACTGTTGATGGTGAGAAGGTAATCAATCACTTTCCCTAGCGCTAGGGTTTTGATTTGAGCTTATATTCACATTTTCACAAATGACTGTTGATTATGAGAAGGTAATCAATCACTTTCTCTAGCGCTAGTACAACATGGCGTAAATAAGGCAATCATTAAAAATGGCTGAAAAACTTCTTACTTCTTACTTCTTACTTCTTACTTCTTACTTCTTACTTCTTACTTCTTACTTCCGCGAACCGGATGCAAAGACAGCACAACTACGAACTAAAGCAGATATTTGGGATTAAAATAACGGTGCGCTAGGAAAAAATTCCATAACGCACCCTAATAGACCTCTCCGATAATTAGATTGAAACCCCTGTGATTACTGGACTAAAACTTAATTTCCGGAGATGTCTAATAACTATCTGCATTTTCAAGCTATTACGTCACCATTTAAGAACTTAAGAAATTGTATTAGATTCTTTTTGGCTAACAATCTCCTCCTGGACAGGAATAGCAGCAACGGGAATACCTTCAAGTAGGAACCGTTCCTGAATCATGCGGACTGCATCTGCATGAACTCCCCAAAAGTCTTCTTTTGTTGCCCAAGCGCTAACATAAAGACTAATGAAATACTCTTCAATTTGCCAGACAAAAGTGGACGGAGCTGGATCTTGAAGAACTTTGGGATGAGATTTCAGAATCTCTACGATCAAATTATGAACCCGCTGTAAATCTTCCTCTAAAGAAATCCGTAGCAAAAGGGTAACTCCTCGAGTTTCACCCTGAGTAAGGGTTTCGATGGTACCGCTCCAAACTACATTGTTGGGAATACTAAAAAGCTGACCTTGCCAACCTTTAATTTTAGTATTGGCTAGAGTCACGTCAGCGACATTACCCCAAATACCATTGATTTTGACTTCGTCGCCAACATCAAAAGGCTTGTAAAGCATCATCATTAAGCCGCTGGCAAAGTTACCAAGGTTACTTTGTAGGGCAAAGGCCAAGACAAAACTCGCACCCCCAAGTAGGGCTAAAATCGGACCAAGGCTAATTTCCAATGCTGTTAGTGCCAGCATAAAACCAACTACAACACCACCACGCTTGACAAGCATGATCGCAAACTCGCGCATCAGTGCAGATACATTGTCAAATTTGACAAGAAAACGCTTAAGGAAAATAGCGAGAATTTGAGAAATGATAATCGATGCAAGCACAATGCCCACGAACTTAGCGAGATTAATGGCCCAGCGCAAGCCACCTTCTCCCGATTGTAACCAACCAATCAACCGAACCCCAATACCTTCAGTATCTTGTAAGTCTACTTCAACTGTATTGATGGCTTGAATATACTGTTTGTAAGATTTAGCATCGCCTCCTTTAAGTTCAAGTTCATCTAAGACAACTTTAAAGCGATCTACTATTGCTGTTCTTTCTGACTGAGCTTCGGTAACATTAGCAACCAGTTGATTCTTCAATTTGGAGTCAGCTTCAGCTTTTTTCTGCAATTCTTCTGCTGCTTTCTCTAGTTGGTTTCCTTGCTGCTTGAGGTTCTGTTTTTCGTCCACAGCATCGATTGGGCCAGCAATTTTAGTGTCGCCACTACTTGATATTTCGGTTTCTCTGACAACATTTGCGACTTTGTCGAGCTTTTGAGAACCCAAAGCTTTAGTTTTATCGCTTCCCTTAATAGCTGACAGTGCTTCTTTGAGAGATTTTTCTGCTGCTTCTATTTCTTGGGTTGCTTTTTCATATTCTGGGGAATCTGGGGCAGCTGTTTTTTGAGCTTCTTGGATCTCCTCAAAATTTAGGATAGCCTCATCTAGAGTGTCAATCTTTTTAGTTGCTTCGTCGTATGCAACAGAGCCAGCAGTTAAATTTTCTCGCTCTTCCTTGGCTTTCTCTAAGGTTTCTTTAGCTTTTTCAATTAGCCCTGTTTCCTTAGCCTTTTCCAGAGCTTCGTTTAAAGCTTCATCATTTCGCAGCTCTTTTTTAGTTTCTGTTACTTCTTCAATGGCTGACTGGGCTTCTTTGAGTTTTTCTTTGGCTTCTTCAACCTTTTTTGTAGCTTCTTCATATTCAGGCGAGCCTGGATTAGCACCACTTTTTGCTGATTCTGCTTCTTTGAGAGCTTTCTTTGCTGACTCCAATGCATCAGCTGCTTCTTCTTCTTTACCGATGCTCCGATTTTGACGCTTAATCGCTATTTCTGCATCGCTAATTTGTTTAACTTTTTCTTTGAGTAATTTTAGCCAACCCTCAGATTCATTTTGTAATTCTTCCAGAGTCAGGGGTTTAACTAGTAATTTCAACTCATCAACAGGTATCGTCGGATCTTCAGTCGTAATTGCGGTTTTTGGTTCTGCACTGCTTGCAGGCTGAACTTTCTCAACAGCAGGCTCTTCAATTTTCGCTTCCTGTGCTCGGGAAGGAGTTGCACAAACAGCGAAAACACAAACCACACCGGCAAGCATAATAGCGCGAGCTTTATAGGGTATCAATGGCTTCTTTCCTTCGCTTCAGTTTTAATCCGTAATCAAAGGGTTTACTTTATATCAAAATATACTCAAGCTTTGTTGTATGCCACGATCTGTTGTTACTATTGGTAAAAATAAGACAGGGTTATTATAGATAAATCATTTCCTTATTTGAAATAAGCAATTTAACGAGCATAAACTATAAATAAAAATATATAAAAAATAAAATCAAGATTATTTAAATACTAGATTGCATCATATTGTATATATCATGTCTATTTTCGTATTAATTGAGCAAACAAATAGAATCCACCTTAGAATCAATTCCAAGGTGGATAAAAAAGTATGATAAATTACAGTGAATAATACTTTACAGTACATTTTAACTGACTGCGTTTATGTAACTTTCACTAGAGCTTAATGAAATTGTACTAGGTACTTTTTGGCTAATAATCTCCTCTTGGACAGGAATAGCAGCAACGGGAATACCTTCAAGTAGGAACCGTTCCTGAATCATGCGGACTGCATCTGCATGAACTCCCCAAAAGTCTTCTTTTGTCGCCCAAGCACTAACATAAAGACTAATGTAATACTCTTCAATTTGCCAGACAAAAGTGGATGGAGCTGGATCTTGAAGAACTTTGGCATGAGATTTCAGAATCTCTACGATCAAATTATGAACCCGCTCCAAGTCTTCCTCTAAAGGAATCCGTAGCAAAAGGCTAACTCCTCGAGTTTTACCCTGAGTAAGGGTTTCGATCATACCACCCCAAACCACATTGTTGGGAATACTAAAAATCTGACCTTGCCAGCCTTTAATTTTAGTATTGGCGAGAGTTATGGAATCTACATTGCCCCAAATACCATTTATTTTTACCTCGTCGCCAACATCGAAAGGCTTGTAAAGCATCATCATTAAACCACTGGCAAGGTTACCAAGGTTACTTTGTAGGGCAAAGGCTAAGACAAAACTCGCACCCCCAAGCAGCGCTATAATTGGACCAAGGCTGATTTCCAATGCTGTTAGTGCCAACATAAAACCAACTACAACTCCACCACGTTTGACAAGCATAATGGTAAACTCGCGCATCAGCCCAGATACATTGTCAAATTTGACTAGAAAATGCTTGAGGAAAATAGCGAGAGCTTGAGAAACGATAATCGAGGCAAGTACAATGCCTAGGAATTTACCAAGATTCCCAGCCCAGCGCAAACCACCTTCTGCCGACTGTAACCAACTAATCAACCTAACCCCAACACCTTCAGCATCTTGCAAGTCTAATTGCACAGTATTAATAGCATCAATATACTGTTTGTAAGATTTAGCATCGCCTCCTTTAAGTTCAAGTTCATCTAAGACGACTTTAAAGCGATCTACTATTGCTGTTCTTTCTGACTGAGCTTCGGTAACATTAGCAACCAGTTGATTCTTCAATTTGGAATCAGCTTCAGCTTTTTTTTCCAATTCTTCTGCTGCTTTCTCCAGGAGATTTCCTTGTTCGTTGAGGTTCTGTTTTTCGTCTACAACATCAACTGGGCCAGCAATTTTTGTGTCGCTACTACTTGAGATTTCGGTTTCTCCGACAACATTTGCGACTTTGTCGAGCTTTTGAAAACCCAACGCTTCTGTTTTCTTAGTCCCCTCAATCGCTGAGCGTGCTTTTTTCAGAGATTCCTCTGCTGTTTCTAATTCCTGGGTTGCTTTTTCATATTCTGGTGAATCTGGGGCAGCTGTTGTTTGAGCTTCTTGGGCTTCCTCAAAAGTTTTAATTGCCTCATCTAGAGTGTCAATCTTTTTAGTGGCTTCGTCGTATGCAACAGAGCCAGCAGTTAAATTTTCTCGCTCTTCCTTGGCTTTCTCTAAGGTTTCTTTTGCCTTTTCGAGCCTCCTTGTTTCCTTAGCCTTTTCCAGAGCTTCGTTTAATACCTGATCGTTTCGCAGTTCCTTTTGAGTGGTTACTGCTTCTTCAATTGCTGACTGGGCTTCTTTCAGCTTTTCCTTTGCTTCTTCAACCTTTTTTGTTGCCTCTTCGTATTCTGGCGAGCCTGGATTAGCACTACTTTTTACTGATTCGGCTGCCTGGAGAGCAACTTTTGCTGAGTCTAATGCATCAGCAGCTTCTTTTTCTTTCTCGATGATACGATTTTCTCGCTTAATCGCTATTTCAGCATCGCTAATTTGTTTAACTTTTTCTTTGAGTAACTGTAGCCAACCCTCAGATTCATTTTGTAGTTCTTCGAGAGTCAGGGGTTTAACTAGTAATTTCAACTCATCAACAGGTATCGTCGGATCTTCAGTAGTAATTGCAATTTTCGTTTTCCCACCGGTTGAAGGCTGAACTTTCTCAACAGCAGCCTCTTCAATTTTCGCTTCCTGCGCTCGGGAAGGAGTTGCACAAACAGCGAAAACACAAACCACACCGGCAAGCATAACCCCACCAACTCGATAGGGTATTAATCGTTGTTGTCTTTTTTTACGTGTTAACATTTGTTAAAAGTAGTTTATAATACTAGTATAATGTATCCTACAGATAAAATTTCGGCAATATATTTTTATTTAGTTGTATAAAAATGCAGAGATAGCTTATGTATTTAATATCAAATCCCTTGGCATTGTTTTAACCATAGGATATAGGTTGCATAAAAACCGCCCTGAAATTAATTTCAAGACGATTTAATTAATTTTTTGGGCTGCAACTGTAGCTTGAAAATATGGGTAGCCGCAGGCGTGACCGAAGGTCATGAACCGCTTGTATTTGGGCAGGTTATTGAAAATAAGAACGAGTGAACCCTCGAATTTCCTGCCCAAATTCCTGCCCCAACCGGCAA
>JBCBPQ010000146.1:0-17824 GCA_039820645.1 Cyanobacteria bacterium J06633_8
CTGCCATGTCAAAAGTTACGGTATCGCCAGAGAATGCCATTGCAAACGCTGCTACCAAAATAAATATAGATGCTGCGGCTGTATAAAGAATAAATTTAGTTGCCGCATAGCGACGTTTTGGTCCTCCCCAGATGGAAATTAGCAAGTATACGGGAACTAACTCAATTTCCCACATCAGGAAGAACATTAATAAATCTTGAGCGACGAATACGCCAATTTGAGCAGCGTACATCACCAACATCAAACTATAAAATAAACGTGGCTTATTTGTGACTCTCCAAGCCGCAAAAATCGCCAAAGTATTAACTAAGCCTGTTAATAAAATCAACGGCATTGACAAACCGTCAACTGCCACGGACCAATTTAAACCCAACTGAGGTACCCAAGAATATTTTTCAACCAGTTGGAATGATGAGTTCTGAAAATCATAATTTTGCCAAAAGGCGCAAATCATTAATGTAAAGTCCGCGATCGCCACGCCCAAACCATACCAACGAACAGTTTTACCTTCTTTATCGGGAAGTAGGGGAATGGCTAGTGCTGCCAAAGCAGGCAACAAGATTATAGAAGTTAGCCAAGGAAATTCGCTCATTACTGACAATCTTTTTACAATTTCTCTTAATGTTTACATTATATTAAGCAATTTATATTTTTGTAAACAGAATTTACCCCTATAAAATGAAATTTAAGAGTTTTTTTAGGAATAAATACTCAAAATATTTGCATTATCTTATCAAAATCATAAATTTTTGTTAACAAAACAAAAACGGTGACTATAGCCACCGTTGCAATTCTTAACATAATCTATGTCTTATGGGGGTTTTAAATCGGTCAATTTTTTAAATGTTGATCCATGAATATACAAATAGATGGTCGAAAGGAATAAATAATCTTGATAGGTTAAGAGGATTACAATATTTAACGTTTCTGGTTACTTTTTCAAATAACACGGTTAACAATTGTCCAAACATCTCCATCCGAACGAACGTAGGGAACGGAAATAGTTTTAAAGCCAGCAATAAAAGGTTTGTAATATACCTGCCAATAAAGCGGAGTTAAATTATCGGCACAAGTTTTGAGGGAGTTAATTTCTTTAGCAAGTTCTGCTGCAAGCTGATTTATTCGCTCCGCATGATTTTTTGCTTTGGTTTTAGCTTTTTCTAACTGTTCCTTTTGCTGGGAAAGGCGGGTAATGTATCCCGAGCGAGATTTTTTTAAATAAGTTTCTTTTTCTGCTAACTGAGATTCTAGAGCTGCGATCGCATCATCTATACCTTTAAGTTCAGCAAACAATTGGGGATTTTCCCTTGCTTGACGACGATAAGCTTGTGCTATCTTTTGGGGTGAATCGTCCTCAGAAGGTGTTATGTTTACAGCAAGAGAAGCAGCTTCTCGGCGTAGTTGATTAATTTGAGAGCGAATCACTGCAATTTCAGTCCGAACATCCTGCATAATTGCTTTTTATCCTTGAACAACGGTTCTAGCTCCTTTGTTATCAATTTGGAGCGTTTGTACTTGTGCTTTAATTCCTTTATTTTCCCATTCAGAAGCCATTGCTGTCGCTACAGCTTGAGAATTTTCAGTATCAGTTAATGCAAGTAATGTAGGTCCCGCACCGCTGATAACCATACCGTAAGCACCGGCTGACAAGGCAGCAGCGTTTATTGCATCGTAATTATTAATTAGCTTTTTTCTGTAAGGTTGATGTAACTTATCCTGCAAAGCAGCCCGCAACCAACTTTGATTCCCAGTTTCCAATCCACGCAATAGCAATCCCAGATGTGCTGTATTGAAAATCGCATCTCCACGATTTACTTGAGTTGGTAACACCTGTCTTGCTTCACTTGTTGAAAGTTCAAAATCTGGAATTGCTAATACTGGAACGACATCACTACACCAAGGAATATCACAAATCTCCCATCCCGTATCGCTTGTGGCAGCCAAACAGCATCCACCTAAAAGCGCCGGTACCACGTTATCCGGGTGTCCTTCCATCATGATGGCTAATTCCATTACTTCGGCTGGTGTTAAAACTTCACCAGCTAATACATTTGCGCCGATTAATCCGCCGATAATAGCAGTGGCAGAACTACCTAAACCTCGGGCTAATGGAACACCAAGCTTAATTTCAATTTTGACTGCTGGTGGTGTTTGTTTTATGTGTTGAAAAAATGTCACAAATGCTTCATATACAAGATTGCTCCCATCCCTTGCGACTCGTGCTGCTTCATTCCCAGTAACGGTGATAAGTAAATTTTTACCTCGATCTAATTCTTCCGAGGATAAACTAAGGCGGGTAAAATTCAGTTCATTGTAAAGGGTTAAAGCTGCGCCAATACAATCAAAACCGGGACCTAGATTAGCAGTTGTTGCGGGAACGGTTACGCAAACAGAAGAGACAACAGACATTAAATAAATTTAATTTGAACAATACAATAGCATTCAATTAATCAGCATCTCATATAGATTGACACCTAGGCAAAAAAAGTTTCAAGAACTATATTGACTCTTCCCTAAGAGGAGAGTGTGTACTATAAAAAGTCACATTCATAAATGAATTAATAATGAAACTAATTTCCAGCTCTCCATAGGATTATTTATCCTGTTTTAGATTCTGATGAAATCAAACTTGAAGTAACATACTTTACTAATTAGCTAAATGTTTAAAATCGGCGACTTTTCCAAACTTAGTCAGGTAACGGTGAAAGCACTCCGACTTTATGACCAATTGGGACTGCTTAAACCGACTCGAATAGATGAATTTACTGGATATCGCTACTACTGTGCTCAACAGTTACCGCGACTCAATCGTATTTTGGCATTCAAAGACTTGGGTTTTTCTCTAGATCAAATTTCCAAGCTACTAAATGAAAATTTACCTCCCACAGAAATACGTGGGATGTTGCGATTAAAGCAAGGAGAACTTCAGCAATTAATTGATAAACAACAAGCACGGCTTTTACGAGTGGAAGCGCGACTAAAACAAATTGAACAAGAGGATACTATGACCAACTATGAAGTTGTACTCAAAAACATTGAACCAATAAAGGTTTTAGGAATACGAGAGATATTACCAAATTACGCCAGTATTGGAGGGCTTTATGACGAGTTATTTGCATATCTTAAACAGCAAGGAGCCAAACCAGTTTTTTACTGTGCCGGAATTTGGCACGATTTAGAATACAAAGAATCCAATGTCGATGGTGAAGCAGTTATTTCATTAGAAAATGAAATAACTGCTAACGAACGGATAAAATTCTACGAATTGCCAGCAGTTGAAAAAATGGCTTGTTTGGTACACAAGGGCAGTTACAACAGCATTACCCAAGCTTACAACGCTTTATTATATTGGATTGAAACTAATAGTTATAAAGTTACAGCTTCAAACCGTGAAGTCTATATCGTAGGTGGTAAGGAACAGAACAACGATTCTTTTGTAACAGAAATTCAATTTCCTGTTATCAAAATTTAAAGTCAAAATACAAACCGGGCTTATTTACTAAATAAACCCGGTTTTAATGCAATATTGAATGGCAGATAACTGAACTATCAATCAAAAGATGTTAAATTCAATGTAGATAAAGCAAAAGGGACTGGGTAAGTCCCAATCCCGAAAAAAGCGGGTCAACCACTATTAAATTAAGTTAACCCGTGCAACTTTGGGAACGCGCAGAAAAATTTCTATTGCAATACCAACTTAACGTTAGCATTTTGCAAACCGCGTTGCTTAACTTCAGTCAAAGTCTTGTTAACAGCATACTTTTGGTTGATGGAGTTAATTAACTCGGTCTGGTTGTGCTTTTTCGCAACACCCCATAGATCCGCAATTAAATCAAAGGAACCATCGCTATTGCGAGACCAACCTAAGTCATATTCACCTTCCAAAACTGCAACGATGTCGGCACGAACCCGCTGACCGTTATAACCACGAACATCAGCTTCAGACTTAACGGTGATGCCTAAGTCGCTCAAAGAAGACTTAAGAATTTCAGAATCGGTAATTTTGGTACGTAGAGTGCTAAAGTGAGACATTTGGGTTTCCTCCAAAAAGAAGATTGAGATTAAGACAACGGTTTTTTTAGACTAAGCCGCGTTTACAGTTACGCGGTTTTTTTATTTGCTAGCTTTGGGTTTGCTAGCCTTTGCCCCTACTAAAGTAGGAGAAAGCTTTTTAAAACTCCATTCGCTGATACTCAGCTACGGAGGCGGCTGCTGGACGCGCTCGCTGTCTCGCCCAGTCTCGAAGCGCAGTAACTTGTTCTTGCATTGTTCGAGACAGCGGTAAAGTCGCTTTGAGTGCAGCAATAATATCTAATTGAGTGAACTCACGATCTTGAGCAAAAGCTTCGTACATCGCAGCCACTATCGCTTGTTCAATTTCTGCTCCAGAAAAGCCATCAGACATTTTGGATAACTGTTCCAAATCGAATCTTGTGATGTCTTTACGGCGCTTATTCAAGTGAATCGTGAAAATATCTTGCCTTTCCTGAGATGTAGGCAGATCCACGAAGAAAATTTCGTCAAATCGACCTTTCCTTAAAAATTCTCCTGGCAGGCGTTCAACCCGATTGGCAGTTGCCATCACGAACACGGGTGATTTCTTCTCCTGCATCCAGGTTAGGAAAGACCCAAAAATACGGCTAGAAGTTCCTCCATCAGAGTCACCAGAGCCAGAGCTACCAGCAAAAGATTTATCTAATTCATCAATAAATAATATCGCCGGAGAAATAGATTCTGCTGTTTTTAAGGCATTACGTAAATTGGCTTCACTTCTTCCTACCATTGAGCCATCGTAGACTCGCCCCATATCCAAGCGTAAAATTGGCAATCCCCATAGTTTTGAAGTGGTTTTTGCTATTAAAGACTTTCCACAGCCCGGAACCCCTAGAATCAACATTCCTTTAGGTTGCGGTAAACCATATTCCCTTGCTTTTTCTGTAAATGCATCAGAACGCTGTGTCAGCCACTTCTTCAATTCTTCCAAACCACCAACAGCTTCAATGGTTTCATCTTCTTCAATGTATTCTAATATTCCATTGCGTCGGATAAGCTGCTTCTTTTCAGATAAAACTATATCTACTTCTTTTTCGGTTAATTGCCGCTTCGTAACCTGAGCTTTGCGATATACTTTCTCAGCTTCATCTCTGGTTAATCCTAAAGCCGCTCTTAATAACTTTTCACGTGCTTCGGTTGTTAGTCGCCGCGCATTTTGTTGACCCAAATGGCTATCTAAAACTTTATTCAAGTCAGACATATTTGGGAGTGGGAAATCAAGGACAACTACTTCCTTTTCCAACTCGATAGGAACCTGCTGCACCGGTGACATCAAAATTATATTCTTTTGAGTACCTTTAAAGCTGGCGATCGCATCTCGTAAAGATCTAGTTGTTGCTGGTGCATCAATAAACGGGTGTAAATCTTTAAGAATAAAGATACCAGGCTCCTTCTGACGGATAATCCACTCAATCGCCGCTTCAGGAGAAACGGTATTATGCTGAGTTACACTCCGACCTTGACCATACTCCACAATCCCATGGGTTACAGTCCATACATACAATCGACGCTGTGGCTGCTGTCTTTGAGCGATAGAATAAATTGCTTGCTCTGCCCGCTCTTCCTCGGAGGTCACAAGGTAGATTAAGGGATATTGAGCTTGAACTAGTATTTTGAGTTCTTCTTGCATATATCAACCTACTTGAGACCTAAAGACACTACAGACATCGTTCATCACTTTCAACTCTTGATAAAGACAGAATTATGAATTAGCTATTATCCATAATTCGCGCATCAGTTAACAAGGAACCAGTTCCTCAAAGTCTTCTTGATTAACTTCTTGACCTTGCTCCATCTCACTGACAGAAACTTCTTTACCGCCTATTACTCCTGGCTGATTACCTAGAGCAACTAATTCCCCTTCACGCAAGACCAGTGAACTTTCGCAGTTGGGACATGAATAAACCCTATGAGTTCTTCCGTAAGAACCTTCGACCTCATCTACCAATTCTGAATTTGCTAGATAAAATACGATGGCACGCTCGGCAAGCTCTGACATTGGTTCGCTCTCAACTGCTGAACGTATTTTTAAACTTTTGTGCAGTTCTGGGGATAGATACAAAGTAACTTTTTGCTTAACTTCTTGCTTAGCTTGCATATAACTGTTTTGCGTTCTTACCCGGGTATGTATCTTACGATATCGGCTCCCTTATTCGTTGTCAAGACGGTAAAGCGTTTTAACGCTATTTTTGTAATACTTCTTTACAATTTATCAATAGGCAAGTTGAATTTTCTTATGAAAGAGTAATATGAAAAGCACAGCTAGAAAGGTTTTACCCCAAAAATAGCAGCATGACTCTAAAGAATTTAAAATTATTTACTTTCTGCGGTGGAGTAGATTTTTCACGCTTATTCACCTGTATTTAGGTTTTATTTGCAAAAAAAACTTTGAGTTAGTATCACCATGATGGTTGAGAGGGGACACAAACCTGATAGATTTAGCTATCAGCGAGTATAAAAAGCGTAAAAATGAAAGTCCTGGTTATTGGTGGAGATGGCTATTGTGGTTGGGCAACCGCACTTTACCTTTCAAATCGTGGTTATGAAGTTGGAATTTTAGATAATTTAGTGCGACGGCACTGGGATAATGAATTAGGTGTACAGACTTTAACGCCCATTGCACCTATTCAACAACGTATCCAGCGCTGGAAGGATTTAACAGGTAAATCTATCGACTTATTTATCGGCGATATTACCAACTATGAGTTTATTCAAAAAGCTCTGCATGAATTTGAGCCACAAGCTGTAGTGCATTTTGGCGAACAGCGTTCGGCTCCTTTTTCGATGATTGACCGCGAACACGCAGTTTTAACACAAGTTAACAATGTAGTGGGTACATTGAACATACTTTACGCAATGCGTGAAGATTTTCCCAATTGTCATTTAGTCAAGCTAGGGACAATGGGTGAATATGGTACTCCTAACATCGATATCGAAGAAGGCTATATCACCATCGAGCATAATGGACGAAAAGACACTTTACCTTACCCCAAACAACCGGGTAGTTTCTACCATCTGAGTAAGGTTCACGATAGTCATAATATTCATTTTGCTTGTAAGATATGGGGATTGCGAGCTACAGATTTGAACCAAGGGGTAGTTTACGGTGTCTTAACCGAAGAAACGGGTATGGACGAAATGTTAATAAACCGTCTTGACTACGATGGTGTATTTGGAACTGCATTAAACCGTTTCTGTATTCAGGCTGCTATCGGTCATCCCTTAACCGTTTACGGTAAAGGTGGACAAACTAGAGGCTTCCTGGATATCCGAGATACAGTTAGGTGTATTGAATTAGCGATCGCGAATCCGGCACAACCAGGAGAATTCCGCGTATTCAACCAGTTTACCGAACTTTTCAGCATTAGTGACTTAGCCATGATGGTGAAAAAAGCCGGTAATGCGATAGGGTTAAATGTAGATATTAATCATTTGGAAAACCCTAGGGTAGAGCTAGAACAGCACTACTTTAACGCTAAAAATACCAAACTTCTAGATTTGGGTTTGCAACCTCACTTATTGTCAGATTCATTGCTAGATTCGTTGCTGAATTTTGCGGTCAAGTATCAGCAAAGAGTTGATAACAAACAAATTTTGCCAAAAGTTTCTTGGCATAGAAAATAGGGAAAATTATTTTTTTAGTAGTTAGCATTTAGCAGCTAAAATTCCGGCAACTAAATGCTAGCTACTAAAAAATTGTAATAGACGTATTAGCTTGCGCTAATACTCAGCAACAATATTCCGCGATCAAGATATTCGGTTAGTTTTAAGATATGATTGCCCCCGCAATATCCCTTCGCTTCTTATATACATATTTATCAACCATGCGAAATGCAATTGTTCTGCTATCTTCCTGTACTGAATAGTTTTGTATGAGAATTGCTTTATTTACCGAAACATTTTTACCTAAAGTTGACGGAATTGTAACCCGCCTTCGTCATACCGTAGAACACTTACAGCGTAATAATAACCAAGTGTTAGTAGTTTGTCCGGATGGCGGAATCACAGAATACAAAGGCGCTAAAATTTATGGAATTTCTGGCTTCCCTTTACCCATGTATCCGGAACTGACATTAGCACTACCTCGTCCGGCTATTGGTGAAGTTCTAGAAAAATTTAATCCAGATATTATTCATGTAGTCAACCCAGCAGTTCTAGGTTTAGCTGGGATTGTTCATAGTAAGATACATAACATTCCTTTAGTAGCCTCTTATCATACTCACTTACCGCAATATCTGCAACATTACGGTTTGGGAATGCTAGAAGGATTGCTTTGGGAATTACTTAAAGCAGCTCACAATCAAGCAGCTTTAAATTTATGTACTTCCACAGCAATGATGAAAGAATTAACTTCTCATGGCATAGAACGTGTAGATTTGTGGCAACGAGGAGTTGATACAGAATTATTTCATCCAACCATGAGTAGCCCAGAAATGCGCCAGCGTTTGTCGCAAAACTATCCAGAAGCTCCTTTACTACTTTATGTAGGACGCTTATCTGCTGAAAAGGAAATCGAGCGAATCAAGCCGATTTTAGAAGGTATTCCCGAAGCCAGACTAGCATTAGTCGGGGATGGACCTCATCGGGAAGCCTTAGAAAAGCATTTTTCTGGAACAAATACTTTTTTTGTGGGCTATCTTACCGGCGCGGATTTAGCTTCAGCTTTTGCTAGTGCTGATGCTTTCGTTTTTCCTTCTCGTACTGAAACATTAGGATTGGTACTATTAGAAGCAATGGCTGCTGGATGTCCGGTTGTTGCGGCGCGTTCTGGAGGTATTCCAGATATTGTTACAGATGGAGTCAACGGGTATCTTTTCGAGCCAAAATCTGATGATGCAGGAGCAATAGCTGCAACACTTCGTCTTTTAGAAGAAAAACAACAGCGAGAAGTTATCCGCGAAAATGCCCGTCAAGAGGCAGAGCGTTGGGGATGGTCTGCTGCTACTCATCAATTACAAACTTTTTATGAAGGAATTGTCTATTCTCAGGTACTGAAATCGGTATAAGTAGGTAGGTGTAAAAATTCATAATTACGTCCGCAGCGAGTCTCACGACCTAAAACTCAGCATGAGCGCAAAACTGTGGATAATCGCAATAGTTTCGATCATTTTACATCTCGTTAGATAGTTAGGTTTGTTTGTCACTAGCCGCTTGGTTGAATTTAACAATTTAAATTAAGCATATAAGGACGGGAATTTAACCCGTCTTTATTAACTTTAAATGACATTTTGTAAAAAAATGATAAATATACTTAGCTGTTTAATTATTGTCAGTAAATTGTATTTTTAGTTTAATAGATTTACATTAATGAAAAACAGAATTATAAATTATAGATGAATACTTTACGATTATTATACTTATTACAAGGCTACTTATTACACAGGAATTCAGCACAAACAGGAAGTCACTGTATTAAATTTATTCGAGATACTTGATGGATTCATGAATCTAACGTTTATCTAAAAATAGATTATATGAAAAAAACTATCAAATAAATTACATTACTTTTATATAGTTATAAATTGCAAAAATTAGATTATGATTCTGAATGTAAGTATAAAATTGTACTCATAATCAAACCTCTATTATCTTGAATTTATAACTCCCATGACACTCTTGAATCCTGGTAGCGTACTAGCTACGTTAACCGAACTGACTCAGGTTAATCGTACCCATGCTCTATTAAGCCGTGTAAAAGACCTTTCTGTTAATGAATTTGTTTGCTTGTTGGATTTTATCACTGCCGAGTTCCAGCAGTTTATCAGAGCTATAGAACTGATAAACAATGAAGCTTTAGAAACAATGCTAGAGAAAGTGCTCGAAGCGATTACCTTAAAAATAGGGCAAATTCTTCAAGCAGAACACACTACCATTTTTTTAGTAGATCGTGATAAAGGTCAACTATGGTCAAAAGTACCCCAGGACAATATTAATAAAGCTTTAGAAATTCGTACCCCTATAAATGTTGGGATTCCAGGTCATGTTGCTAGCACCGGGCAATATCTAAATATTGCCGAAACTACTACTCATCCTTTATTCAGTCCGGAACTAGAAAAACAATTGGGCTATAAGATTGAGAATATTTTATGTATGCCGGTGGTAAGCAGCAAAAATCAAATTGTTGCTGTTGTACAACTTGCAAATAAAGCAGGGAAAATCCCTTTTGATAATGAAGATGAAAAATGTTTTCGGGAATTTGCAGCAAGTATTGGTATTATCCTTGAAAGCTGTCAGTCTTTTTATGTAGCAGCCCGCAATCAAAGAGGTGCAACAGCTCTTTTAAGAGCAACTCAAACACTTGGTCAAAGTTTAGACTTAGAAGTGACTTTACAAATAGTCATGGAACAAGCCCGAATTTTGATGCAAGCAGACCGCAGCACGCTGTTTTTGTATCGAAAAGAAATGAACGAACTGTGGACAAAAGTAGCTGCTGCTGATGGTGAAACCATGATGGAAATAAGCATTCCCAGCAATCGTGGAATTGTTGGTTACGTAGCATCAACTGGCGAAGCCTTAAATATCCCCGACGCATACAAAGACCCTCGTTTCGATCCAACCACGGACAGAAAAACGGGTTATTACACCCGTAATATTTTGTGTTTGCCAGTTTTTAATTCAGCTAATGAGTTAATCGGCGTTACGCAACTAATAAATAAACAGAAAGGAAGTTTTACCGCTTCAGATGAAGAATTTATGCGGGCTTTCAATATACAAGCAGGAATTGCTTTAGAAAATGCCCGTTTATTTGAAAGTGTATTGTTAGAAAAACAATATCAAAAAGACATTTTACAAAGTTTATCAGATGCTGTAATATCCACGGACATGGAAGGTAGAATAGTCACTATTAATGATGCAGCATTAGAGCTATTAGGTTGTCCTCTGATAGGAGATGCAAGTGCAAGAGACAACAAAATTCTTTGGGAAAAAAATTTAATTGGTCGCTTGCTATGGGAAATCGTTCCCATAGAAAATTTACAATTTCGCTTAGAAGATAGTTTAAATAATGGGGCAAGACACTACGTACCAGAACAAAGTTTGATGGTGGGACTGTATTATTTGCCTGGTGACTCAGAAGAGTTAGAAGAATATATATTAGCATTGCCAAATTCTTCTAATCCAGAAGTTTTTATTCCTTGGAACCTACCCCTTACTCCCCAATCTCAGTTCGTGCATTCTTCTCAAGTCGAACCAATAGAAAGAAGTATTAACCTTACAGTTAATACCTTAACGAATCCAGAGGGTGGGGTACGTGGTGGATTGGTTGTTTTAGAAGATATTAGCCACGAAAAACGTTTAAAAACTACGATGTACCGCTATTTAAATCCTCACGTAGCCGAGCAAGTTATGGCTTTAGGAGAAGATGGCTTAATGGTGGGAGAACGCAAAGAAGTGACTATCCTATTTTCTGATATCAGAGGTTATACAACTCTTACAGAAAACCTTGGAGCGGCTGAAGTTGTATCACTGCTAAATCAATATTTTGAAACTATGGTAGAAGCCGTCTTTAACTATGAAGGAACTTTAGACAAGTTTATTGGCGATGCTTTAATGGCAGTATTTGGTGCGCCTCTGCCCTTAACAGAAAATCATGCTTGGCGGGCGGTACAGGCTGCCTTAGATATGCGACATCGGCTCAAGGAATTTAACGAAAGGCGCATAGTTCAAGAGCAACCGCAAATCAAAATAGGTATTGGAATTAGTTCCGGAGAAGTCGTTTCAGGAAATATTGGTTCTCGGAAGCGAATGGACTACACCGTAATTGGCGATGGAGTTAACTTAAGTTCGCGCTTAGAAGGAACCACTAAGGAATATGGTTGCGATATTATTTTAAGCGAATTTACTTATCAACTATGTAGCGACCGCGTAATAGTCCGCGAACTTGACAAGATTCGAGTTAAAGGTAAACATCAAGCCGTAAAAATTTATGAATTGATTGGCGATCGCAACAGTTGTTTGGAGGCAAATACTCAAGAGTTCTTATCGTATTATCATGCTGGACGTGCGGCTTATTCTTCTCGAAATTTTTCACAAGCATTAATTTATTTTGAAGCAGCAAAAAAAATTCGCCCGACAGACAGTGCTACTAATATTCACATCAAACGCTGTAACAAATATTTAGCTGAGCCTCCCAAGGAATCTTGGACTGGAGTTTGGACAATGGTTGACAAGTAATCAGCTAATGGGGCTTTTCTAATTCTAGAGTTTACTTTTAGCTGTGCGTATATCTTAATTGCAAAAATACTTTACCTATTACCAAAAGGTAATTCAACGGTAGCGTCTAAGTTTATTGTCGCTTTGTTTTTGCTAATTTGAAAACTGTTTTCTTCCCATTTATATCAATGAGAAAATAGATATAAAAATCAATATATAACTAGTACAAAACGGTGTAAATAAGGCAACCATAAAAATGGCTGAAAAGCGGTTTTGCTGTTCATGAAAAACCTATGCTTATCTATGTATAATGATTTATTTTGGAAAATGCATAGATTAAGAAGACCGATTGTACAGCACGGCGCAAAAATAAAAGTGGTTAGTATTTAAACCCATATAGGTTTATTTATGATTAACAATCTGATTAAAAATCCGTATAATATATTTTAATGGTCGAAAATTTCGGAGTCGTTGAGATGGGTAAGAAAAAACAGAAAACTGTTGATTATACTTATACCCAGGTTTTACCGGTAGTAGAAGTTTCTGACCCATCCCAACTAGATATCATCGCGAATTTACAAGGTATATGTCGTGCCCAAACTTACAATAAACTAGGAAGTTTACAGGGTTGGGGATTACATTGGAAAGAAGCTGATAAATTAGTTAGACCCCTATGCCCACAACAGAATGTTTTACCAGGAAAGTTAAGAGAATGGGCAATTAATGACTGTTTTAAAGCTATTTGTGCACAACAAGAAGCAGCTAAAGTTTATATACAAAGAGAAATTTATCAGAAACTGCCTCTGACCGAAAACGAGAAGAAAAGAAAATATTGGTACAGACACTTAGTTGAACAAATAGGTAAAAAAGCGAAAAAATCTGACCGGGAAGAGGTGTGGAATTCTGTTTGTGCCTCGTTTCCTGAATGTTCAGATGAACAATACAGGAAAAAATTATTTAAATTATTAGAAACCGACCCGACTTTAGATCACTGGTTACACCGTACTTTCCGAAGATTATATGTTGGAGGGCATAGTTTTGTCCGTAACCAAATTGTTTACCAAGGGCAAGGTTATAAGCCCACAAGAGTTAAAAGAAGTCTTATAAAACTAGAAGTCCAAAGTTTAGAACGGGGAAAGAAAATAACTCTGTTGGTAAAATCCCAAAGAATTCCAACAAAACAAATCCGAGTTATTAAAAACAGCTTAGGGAAGTATGAACTACATACGGGATTTACTTACAAAGTAGTACAAACAGCAGAAAAACCCAAGAAAACCATAGGATTAGACAAAGGTTATACCGAGGGTTTTTATTCTTCTGAAAATGTGATTATTGCCCCAAACTTAGGTAAAACCTTAACCAAAAAAACCGCAAAGATTTGTGTTAAAAATAAAAACCGTAGCCGTTTATTCCAACACGCACAAAAGCTTAAGTCTAATGGAGACAAGAAAAAGGCAGAAAATATATATTTCCACAATCTCGGAAAAGTAACCAAAAACAATAGGTTACGCAAAGAAAAAGCAACTATTAAATGTATGATTCGCCAGGACTTAAATAAGTACATTACTGAGCCTACTTTAATTGTTGCAGAAAATTTATCCAATTCAATTACTGGCTTCAAACAAGCTAGAAGCCTCAACAGAAAGCTTAACCAGTGGATCAAGGGTGAATTACAAGAATCTCTTGAAGTTGTAGGGCGTAAGACTGGAAGTACCGTAACTCTAGTTAACTGCGCTTATACGTCGCAGGTAGACTCTCTAACGGGTACTCTACTGGGGAGTAGAAAGGGAGACTGCTTTACCAGATTTACTGGGGACGTGTTGCAAAGTGATTACAATGCATCCTGTAATATTAAGAACCGTAAACAGGATTCTAGAATCCTCAGATATATGAGTTCCGAACAAGTACGGGCTGTGTTGTTGGATGATACCATCCGGTACTTACATTCTATAGGGGAAACTGTAAATTCTGCGATACAGAACAACTGGCTAGCCCAGAAGTTTCACAAGCAAGCTATAAGTTTGGAGTTAAGTACCACCCACAGGGGTAGTGGGTACGTTGAAATCAAAATGGCTGGGAGTCCAAACCCAGAGGACAAAAACGACCAGTATTTACCAGCTTTTGGAAACCAACAGCAATTACCGCATGAATATGTAGATTTGGCAGCCAATAAGAAGCTTGCCTAGATTTACATAGGATTAGCGTACCCCATAATACGGTATCAGTTCTCTCTCACACTATACAATCGCTACCATGTCTGTTAACTCCAAGTTATACGAAGGAAAAGCCAAAATTCTTTATCAGACAGATGTACCAGAAATATTACTTGCTGATTTTAAGGATGATGCTACTGCTTTTAATGCTCAAAAGCGAGGCAGCATAAGTAACAAAGGGAAAATTAACTGTAGCATTTCTAGTAAGCTATTTCAAAAATTAGAACAAAACGGTATTAATACTCATTATTTAGATAACCCAACTTCAAACCAAATGCGGGTTAAAGCGGTGAAAATCATTCCCTTGGAAGTTGTTGTGCGGAATATAGCAGCCGGAAGCCTTTGCAGGCAAACAGGTTTAGAATTGGGAACCGTACTCAAGAAGCCGTTAGTAGAGTTTTATTACAAAAACGATGAATTAGGAGATCCATTGTTAACTAAAGAACGTCTACTGCTCTTAGAACTAGCTAGCGAGGAACAAGTTGAAGAAATTATTCATCTAACATTGCGAATCAATGAATTTCTCAAAGATTTTTTTGGCAAATGCGACATTACTTTAGTGGACTTTAAGCTAGAGTTTGGTGTGGATTCACAACAAACATTACTTTTAGCAGATGAAATTAGTCCAGATACTTGTCGCTTGTGGGATAAATCTACCAATGATTCCAAAGATCGAGTTTTAGACAAAGATCGCTTTCGGAAAGATTTGGGAAATGTGGAAAATGCCTACCAAGAGGTTTTAGAAAGAGTGTTAAAAACAGTAGAAGCGAATATCTAGTACCGCTTGCGTTCGTAAGAAGTAAGAAGTAAGAAGTAAGAAGTTTGATTTTCCAGGCTTTTCAGCCATTTTAAATGGTTGTCTTATTTAAGCTGACTTGTACTAGTTAACTAGATTTTGTTTGATGTCATGAGTTATGACTGTGCTTGACAAATAACTGTTGACTGATGACAAATAATTATCATATTGAACGATGGTGTGTGGAAGTGAATAGGAATCTTAATATTATGCGCTTATCTCCCTTTTTAGCGGCGGTAATGGCTTTTGCTACGGCACTTGGAATTTCTCCAAGTGCAAATGCACAAAGTGCCAATACCTCTAAAGAGTCACATAAAGAGTCACAAACAATTTTCCAAGCAGCAAGCGATAATCCCGAAAAACCTGTTCGAGTATCGCAGCAAATTTCAGATGCAGAAAAATTGCAAGTTGTTATACCAACAACTAAATCTAAAACGGCACAAAACACTCCACAAATTCCCCCACCGAATAATTCACCCCAGGGTATAGAACAACCAGCACCGCAACCCGCCCCTGGGGATGCTCCCCCTACTCAGCCCCAAATTCCTCCAACTCAGCAAAATAACCAAGCTCCGGTACAGCAAACAAATCCTTCACAATTCCAGCAGCAACAGCGACAGCAGCAACAGCAGCAGCAATTCCAGACTCCAGGAACGACACAACAAAACCAGCAGCCAACAGCCGATGAAACCCGCGTATTAGTATCGGAAGTCTTAGTAAGATCCGAAAGCGGGCAGTTAACACCACAATTGCAAGAACAAGTTTATAGAGTGATTCGCACTCAACCCGGACGAACTACAACCCGTTCGCAATTACAAGAAGATATTAATGCTATTTTTGGAACTGGCTTTTTCTCAAACGTTCAAGTTGCGCCTCAAGATACGCCATTGGGTGTCAGGGTAAGCTTTGTAGTTCAACCAAACCCCGTTTTGCAAAAAGTACAGATAAATGCAAATCCGGGCACTAAGGTTCCCTCCGTACTACCTGAAAAAACTGTAGATGAAGTATTTAGTAAACAGTACGGTCAAATTCTTAACTTGCGCGAATTGCAAGAAGGTATCAAAGAGCTAGTTAAAAAATATCAAGACCAAGGTTACGTATTAGCTAACGTAATTGGCGCACCTCAAGTATCACCTGATGGAGTAGTCACTCTACAACTGGCTGAAGGTGTAGTAGAAGATATCCGAGTTCAGTTCCGTAACAAAGATGGTGAAACAACTAACGAAGACGGAAAACCTGTAAAAGGAAGAACGCAAAATTATATTGTCGAGCGAGAACTGGAACTGAAGCCAGGAAACGTATTTAATCGCAATACTGTACAAAGAGATTTACAAAGAGTATTCGGACTAGGATTATTTGAAGATGTCAATGTTTCTCTCGATCCTGGTGACGATCCTAGTAAGGTTGATGTAATTGTCAATGTAGTTGAACGTAATAGCGGTTCTATTGCCGCAGGTGCCGGTATTAGTTCTGCGAGCGGACTATTCGGTACTATTAGCTACCAAGAACAAAACCTTAACGGTAGAAATCAGGACTTAGGAGCCGAGCTACAGGTAGGTGTAAGGGAATTATTATTTGACCTCCGGTTTACAGACCCCTGGATAGCTGGAGACCCCTATCGTACTTCTTATACAGTTAATGCATTCCGTCGTCGTTCTATTTCCTTGATTTTTGATGGTGATGATGAAGAAATTGAAACCTTTGAGCAAGGTAATCTTGCAAATACCGATGCTCAAGACCGTCCTCGTGTTGTTCGTACTGGTGGTGGAGTTAACTTTAACCGTCCCTTAAACAAAAACCCTTACAAGAAGTCTGAATGGGTTGCTTCAGCTGGTTTACAGTATCAAAGAGTTAACATTACCGATGGAGATGGGGATACTAGAAGTCAAGGACAAGTTTTTTGTGATGACCCCTCCCAAGTCCCAGAAATCGAATGTGATACACCTATCGAGCTTAGCGAGTCTAGAACTGGTGAAGATGATTTGTTCCTAGTCAAACTAGGAGCATCTCGCGACAAACGGAATAACCCGTTACAACCTACTAAAGGTTCCTTATTACGTCTAGGTATAGATCAGTCGGTACCAATTGGACAAGGTACTATTGCTATGACAAAACTTAGGGGTAGCTACAGCCAATACATACCTGTAGACTTGACCAATTTTACTAAAGGAGCCGAAACCCTAGCTTTCAACTTTCAAGCAGGAACAGTTTTGGGTGACTTACCACCTTATGAAGCATTTTCATTAGGTGGTAGTAACTCCGTGCGGGGTTATGACGAAGGTGCATTAAGTAGCGGACGTAGTTATGTAGAAGCATCTGTTGAATATCGCTTCCCACTATTTTCAGTACTTAGCGGCGCATTATTCGTTGATGTTGGTAGTGACTTGGGAACCACAACAAGACCAGCAGAAGTACTTAATAAAAACGGTACAGGTGTCGGTTACGGGCTTGGGGTAAGAGTACAGTCTCCACTTGGCCCAATTCGGATTGATTACGGTTTGAACGATGATGGAGACAGCCGAATTAATTTTGGGATTGGGCCAAGTGGAGACTGTACTCTTACCCCAAGCCCGTAACCGACACCTGTACCGTTTTTATTAAGTACTTCTGC
>JBCBPQ010000147.1:0-17771 GCA_039820645.1 Cyanobacteria bacterium J06633_8
AGTGGTGGTAAAACTCCTAAAGTGTTATTACTAACTCCTAGTTCTTGTTGCGAGTTAATTCCCTTAGCATAGTAGCCAGCCCAACGAGAAAAGAAATCTGATTCCAAAGCTCCGGCTTTCAGAGTTTCCATACTTTGCAATCCAGAAATTGCCGTTCCAGAAGCTTTACCCATATCTTGAGCTAATTTCACATTGGCATCTACACGCTGACGGGATACCATCTGTAAAGTGACAATATTTATAACAGCAAATACAATACCAATAATTGTCAGTACCCAATCATAAGTGAACATGACAATTGCATAAAAAATCAGCATGATTGTATCAATCGCAGTAGTTGCTAATTGACCGGAAAGTACGTCAGAAACGTTATCATTTATCTGGACGCGGTCGCTAATTTCACCGGCAAATCTTTGAGCGTAAAAACTAGCAGGTAAACGCAAAATATGCCATAGAAAACGACTTGACATACCTATAGATAATTTGATTTTCAGTTGTCGTAAATAACGTCTTTGTAAAAAACTTAAAGTTACCTGTAAAAATACTGTTACTCCCATAGCTAAAAGCAGAGGACGTAACCACTCAGTTCTTTGCTCTACTAAGATATTGTCTACGAATATTTGGTTAAATACAGGTATAACTAATCCTGGAAGTACTAATAAAAAACCAGCAGTGATACAGTAGATAATCGCAGCTAAAGAACCTTTTAATCTCTCTGTTAGTGCTAAAATTAAACTAGGTTTTCTACCTCCTTTTTTAAACTCTTCCCCCGGTTCTAAAACTAAAACAACACCAGTATAAGCTTCATCAAATTCTTGTAATGATACTGTACGCGGTCCCGTACCTGGATCGTTCAAATAAACTTTATCTTTAACAAAACCCTCAACAACAAGGAAATGATTAAAATTCCAAAAAACAATATAAGGGGGTTTGATTTCTTGTAAACTCTCAAGTTGTTTTTTATAACCTTTAGCCTTCATTCCATAATTTCTGGCAGCTTTGAGTACATTAGAAGCTTTACTGCCATCGCGAGATACACCACATTCTTGACGCAATTCAGGAAGCGGCACTATCAGATTGTAGTAAGACAGAATAATTCCTAAAGCAGCAGCACCACATTCTACAGCTTCCATTTGCAATAGCGTAGGAGTTTTGGCTCGCTTGAAATTTTTAGGTTTGGTATCAGTTGCGGTCATCCGATTTTAGATTTTATATTTTGGATTTACGATTAGGTAGTTTGTCTCTTCTTGAAAGCTATCGATGGGCACAATTTATTAGCTAATACCGGTCCATTCTCTAAGGATTGGCAACACAAAAGTGATTGGCGCTCTTTGTTCAACCTGTACGCGAACTATGGTAGTAGTAGCCGGTGAAATTTTGATTTTAGGTCCTTTAGAAGATGACCAACGATAACCACTAAAAGTAGATTCATCTGTTTCTAATTCCGCCGTAATTGCAATTCTGGGTTCCCCTGCAATTAGTTTATTTACTAATTCTGTATTTCCTAATTCTAAGGCTGCTCCTTGAGCAGTAATCGGAAAGGGAGAAACTGAAACAACTTTGCCGATAATACCGCCAAATCTTTCTCTTTGTACTGTATCGGGAGTAATTTGAATTGGCATTCCTGGTTTAATTTTTTTCCCATCTTTAACTGGAAAATAAGTAATCGCTACCATTTTTCCACCGCTACCCTGAGTATCTATAGTAGCAATCTTCGTACCGGGATTAACAACTTGTCCATTAGTTGCGGTGACTTCTAAAATACATCCAGCCTGAGTACTGACAATTTTGCTATTATCAGCTACTCTTTTCTCTAATTGAGCAATATTACGCTCAACTTCTTTTATTTGATTGGTTCTGCTATTGTTTTTTTCTAAGTTTTCTTGCTCGATACGTTTATCTTTACTATTAATAGTTTGTAACTGGGCTTGTAGTTGAGAAATTTCATTGAGATTATTTAAGTATCTTTGTTCTGCCTGAGTTTCCTTCACCCTCAATTCTTTCAGTTGCACTTGAATGTCTCTAATGCTGTTGAGATTAGTTAAATATTGCTGTTGTATTTCTGTTTCATTGAAATCTAATCCTTTTAATTCCGCTTCTAATACAGCAATTTGTTGCTGTGCTTGACGGTATTCTTGTTGTACTTGTAAGACTGCATCTTTGGCAATTGCTCCTTGTTTTAGTAATTCTTGTCGCTTTTCTAATCTTTCTTTTTGAATTGTGACTAAATTCCGTGCATCCCTCAAGCGTTGCTGGATACTGATTCTTTGCTGAGCGATGGCATTGGATGCTTTATTTTTAAGAACAGGAATTAAAGCTTGTGCAGTCTGCAACCTCTGCTTTAGAGTTTGACGTTGTTGAGCAATGGCTGTTAAGTCTTGATTTTTAATGATGGGAGAAAGTTTTTGTGCAGTGAGCAACCGTTGTTTTAAACTAGCTCGCTCAGAAATTAGCGCCTCTTTGTCTAATTTGCTGCGCTGACGTTGTAATGTTCCACTATTGGATGCTTGTATTAATAATTCTCTGCGTTTAGCACTTTGTAGTTGTAGTTGTTGCTTCAATTGGGAAGGATCGACAGTTGCCAGTAGCCTCCCTTTTTCCACACACTCTCCTTCTTTAACACTTACTGACTTTAATTGCCCAGAAATCGGTGACTGAAACTGTACTACCCGTTTTGTGTGGATTAACACCCCTCGTGCATTCTCTGCCATCGGGATGCGTCCAAAAATGCTCCAAATCATAGCCATGCCAAGAAAAGCACCTAAAGTAGTCAATGGCAACCAATCTCTGGGATTGACTAACTGCATTAGTTGATCTAAACGTTCTGGAGAAGATAGGCGCTCTAAAGATTCCTTTCTAAATAGTTTTTCATTTCCCATAAAAATACCTAAGTAAAATTACTGGCAATATATATAGCTTTTAACTTAAATATATTATTCCCGTCTGAGCAAGAAAAATTACAATTGGTATTAGAATTTGAAGCTACTTTTTTTCTTACATAAAACAAAAAATCCTCTACGTATAATTAGTCATTAACAGCTAATGTTCAGCTGGCAAAAAGAGCCGTTTTGAATTTAAACCTTAATGACTGAGAGTTTGAGATTAACTTTGGGAATATTAGATATAAGAGGTAGTGCGATTGAAGCAATACCTCGGAGTTTAATCAAACTGTAAACACAAACCGGCAAATAATATTAATTTAGAAGAGCTTTGCCAATGACTTGGATTAAAAAAAAATTATATCTGGCTGTAATTCCCCTATCTATAGGGCTGTCTACAGCTTCGGCTGTTTCGGTACGAGCAAATTCTCCGACTGTATTTGCAGCCACTTTCGCTAATCGTACGTTAATTAGCCAGAACTTTACCCCAACAAATCGAGGAACACCTCCTAAGACTGCTGGAGGGGCAACTCGCGGTGGTTGTGACACAAAACAAAACCTTGTAACTCCTTTAATGCCTAAAGAGAAATTAGGATTAACCTTTGAGCAAAAACCTACATTTTACTGGCATATATCCCAATCCAATGCCGAAACGGCTGAATTTTTGTTACTGGATGACAACGATGATTTAGTTTACGAGGCTAATGTAAACCTTCCCAAAAAACCAGGAATATTTGCATTTACCCTTCCTCCGGAAGCTCCGGGTTTAAAGACTAACAAGAAGTATCACTGGTATCTTTCGGTTAACTGTAGCTCCTCAGAAACAGATGATACTGTAATAGTTCAAGGCTGGGTTAAAAGAACTAAACCTAATTTAAGTACTTCGATGAAGTTAAATAAATCAACACCAAAACACCGTTCTAAAGTTTATGCCGATGCTAGTATTTGGCACGAAGCTATTAGTAACGTAGCTCAACAACGCTGTATTGATCCTAATGATGAGAATATTGTGCATTCTTGGAATCAATTATTGACTTCAGTCGGTTTAAAAGAGCTAGTTTCAGAACCTCTAACCAATGTATGCGAAGTTAAAAATGATGATACACAATAAATAAAATATAATCATTTTTGAACCCCTGCATTTTACAGCAAAATACTTTAAATACTGGTTTATTTCATTGCTCTCTCGACTTTAAAATCGAGAGAGTTATAAATCAATATTTCAGAAAATTATGTTAAATAGGAAAATACGAGTATTCTCAATAAATATATTTAAAATTTTATAAATAGATATATAGTTAATCTTCACGATAGTGTAATTTTAAGCAATAACCCTGCATCATTGAAATACAGAGACATTCTAAAAAAATATAATGGCAAGCATTAATAAAAACTGATGACAAAACTACTATTTTTAGGTTCTGGTTGTGCTTTCACTGTTGGTACGGACAACTATCAATCAAATATACTTTTAATTACCGATGCGGGAAAAAAATTCTTAATTGATTGTGGTTCAGATATAAGATATTCTTTGTATCGGAAAGGCTTGTCTTATCTTGATATTACCGATATTTACATTAGTCATATTCATGCAGATCATGTTGGTGGGCTTGAATATATTGGTTTCAGTTCTAAATTCGATCCACGATGCCAAAAGCCAAAGCTTTATACAGATAAAGAGGTAATGTATAACCTATGGAATAACACACTATCTGGAGGAATGAAATATATAGAAAAGAAAATAGTTACCTTGGAGTATTTTTTTCAACCTGTAGAAATAGATGATGATAACGTTTTTTTGTGGGAAAATATTAAATTTAACTCTATTAAAGTCATTCATGTAAATTCTGGTTCTGTTATAATACCTAGCTACGGTTTATTTTTTGAAATTAATGGGATAAAAGTATTCCTCACAACAGATACACAAATGGATTTGAATTCTTTGGAAAAATATTATCTACAGGCAGATATTATTTTTCAAGACTGCGAAACTGCAAAATTTCCTAGCGGAGTTCATGCCCATTACCAAAAATTATTAACTTTACCGTTATCTATAAAAAATAAAATGTGGCTTTACCACTATCAACCAGGGAAACTGCCGGATGCTAGAAAGGATGGTTTTTGTGGTTTTGTAGAAAGAGGACAAGAATTCGATTTCTCTCCATCAATATTTGCAACAAATAACTTAAGAGCGATTAATTAAACTTCTGTTAGTTGCAATCAGCTTATCAAGATAGTAAATACGAAGTAAAAATAAATAGATTCTATTCAATTTTTAATTCATAAATTCCAATCCTATGTACTATGATATTTAATTATTTTATCCTCCGAACTTACTATTTAAAATTAAAAAACATCCTCAAAACTAAAAATATATCTATTTGGATTAGAGGATTATTAGCTTTTGTAGTTACTATTACGATATTGAATAAAAGCTTTTATGCGAATTTCTTTTTATCGAGTGCGGTTGCATCAACCCCGAAATATAGCTACCCACTCAAATACGCTCTCAATGATGAAACATTACCAGTCTCGAACAATATTGTTGATTCCCCAAACTCATTAACACAAGCTGGTAAACAATATTATCAAAACCAGCAATTTAATCGGGCAATTGTAAAATGGCAGCAGGCACGTAAAATACTGATTTCTAAAGGTGATAATATAAATGAAGCTATAGTACTGGGTAACTTAGCACAAGCATACCAAAAATTGGGAAAAATCACCGAAGCAAAAAAAGCGATCGCTACAAGTGTTGAGATTTTATCTTCCCCTCAAAAACAACATCAAAACCTTTTAGCTAGTGCTTTGAATATTCAAGGAAGTTTGCTGTTATCGGAAGGTAAATCTGAAGATGCATTACTTGTTTGGCAGCGTGCAAAAAAAATATACGAAAAAGTTGGAGATAAAAACGGAGTAAATCGCTGTTTGCTCAATCAAACTCAAGCTTATACTCAATTAGGAATGCATACTCGGGCGTTAAATACTTTAGAAGAAGTTAATCAAACCCTAAAACTGCAACCCGATTCTGCCTTGAAAATTGTTAGTTTGCTCCACAAGGGAGATGCTTTAAGACTGACAGGAAATCTTGAGGATTCCAAAAAAACACTACAGCAAAGTTTGGCTATTGCTCAAAAACTTAATTCCGATACTAATATAGACAAAATTCTTCTGGCTTTGGGTAACACCTCTCGTTTTGAAAAAAAAACTGAAGAGGCTTTGAAATATTACCAGCAAGCCATCGATAAATCAAAATCTCCTGGGATAAAACTTCAAGCACGGTTGAATAAATTACGGCTTTTAATAGATACTCAAAAATTATCCAAAGCTAGAGCATTAGCAAGGCAAATACAGCCTCAATTGGAAAGCATACCACCCAGTAGAACATCAGTATATGCATTAGTTAACTACGTACAAAGTATTGAGGATTTAGAAGGTAAAAAAATATTCAATAACCAAGAAGCTGCAATTAATATAGCAGCAAAAATGAAGACAGCAGCTCGACAAGCCGAAATTTTAGGTGACGATAGAGCACAGTCTTATTCATTGGGTTACTTAGGACATCTTTACGAACAAACTCAGCAGTTAAAATCAGCAAAAACATTAACTGAAAAAGCATTAATACTGGCACAAACAAGTAATGCTCCCGACATTGCTTATCGCTGGCAATGGCAATTAGGAAGATTATTAAAAAAGCAAAATAACTTTGTAGAAGCAATTTCGGCATATGACGGTGCTGTTGCAACTCTTGATTCAATTCGTAATGAATTGGTTGCCAGCAACCTAGATATTCAGTTTTCCTTTCGTGAAAGCGTTGAGCCCGTTTATAGAGAATTTGTAAGTTTATTATTAACTCCAGAAATGGGAGAGACAAGTCAAGAAAATCTCAAAAAAGCACGCCAGGTAATTGAATCTCTACAACTAGCAGAATTAGATAACTTCTTTCACGAGCCTTGTTTGAAAGCGAATCCCACTCAAGTAGATAGAATTGATACCCAAGCGGCAGTTATTTATCCAATTATTTTAGAAAATCGTCTGGAAACAATTGTTTCTTTACCCAAGCAACCTTTACGACACTATACTACAGCTATTTCCCAAAACGAACTAGAAACAATGGTGCAAAAAATGCGCCGTGCTATCAGACGTAAATTCCTCAAAAAACAACATTTTTCTATCTCTCAGAAACTTTATAATCTAATTGTTAAACCATTAGAAGCAGATTTAGCAGCGTCGGAAATAAAAACTTTAACATTTGTTCTAGATGGTTCCTTAAAAAATGTGCCATTAGCTGCTTTACACGATGGAGAGCAATATTTAATAGAAAAATACAATCTTGCTTTAGCCCCAGGAATGCAACTGCTAGATCCTCAGCCTTTGGCAAGTCAAAAAATGCAAGTTTTAATCGGAGCTTTGAGCGAAGGAAGGCAAGGTTTTGTACCCTTACCTGGTGTAAAAAAAGAAGTTGAAAAGATTAATACTGAAATTTCAACTCAAGTACTTATCAATCAAAATTTTACTAGCAAAGCTTTACAAAAACAAATTAGTAAAACTCCTTTTCCTGTCATACATTTAGCAACTCACGGTGAATTTAGTTCTAAAGCAGAAGACACATTTGTTCTGACTTGGGATAATCGTTTAAATGTAAAAGAGTTAGGCAATATTCTCCAAAGTAGACAACAACGTACTACTAATCCCATCGAATTATTAGTTTTAAGCGCTTGTAAAACCGCTAGCGGTGACAAACGCGCTCCTTTGGGTTTAGCTGGTGTAGCCGTGCGCTCTGGGGCACGCAGCACCATAGCAAGTTTATGGGCAGTAGATGATGAGGCAACTTCTCAGATGATGGTAGATTTTTACGAACAAATAAATCAGCCTGAAGTCACTAAAGCAGAAGCTTTACGTAAGGCTCAAATCAAAATTCTGCAACAATCTAAGTTTCAACACCCCTATTACTGGGCAGCTTTTGTTTTAGTTGGTAATTGGCTGTAATAATTGGGAATTGGGCATTGGGCATTGGGCATTGGGCATTGGGCATTGGTAATTTCTTATTTGCTACTCATAACTGCTTGCTGCTCACTGATAACTGTTAATCAAAGTTCGCTCTTAACAGTAATTTGATTTGAACTAATTAGTATGATTATTGGTAATCGTTTAATAATCATGCAAAAACAAGAAACTTTAGCTCAATTAATTTGTCGTACTGTATTAGAATTTGAAAAAAGACAAGCAAGATTAGCACAAGATAAACTTCGAGAAAATACATCAGATTGGGCTATTATTGATACATCGAAGCAAACTATATCTAAACACAATTAGCACAATATATCATTTTATTCATAACTTATAGAATTATGATTGAAATTAAAATTTAAATCTATAGTGATTGTTTAATAATTACAAACAATATCATAATTAAGAAACCCGGTTTTTTCAAAAAGCTGGGTTTTTGTCATATATATAAATCTGTTTTTAATATGCAGGACTTACGCAACGGCAATGGTACCGGAGAGTGTTCCAAACATTTAAGATCCTCCCAACCCCCCGATTTATTGGGGGGCTCTATTAAGTCCTAATATCGAAAAAATCCAATTACCCATTAGCAATGCCCCATGCCCCATCCCCCATGCCCAATTATCAAATTTAAGTTTGATAGCAAGCACATTAAAGAACGCATGTGCCATAAGTCTTTACCAGGCCAGAAGGTTGCATCTTTACCGTAATCGCTGTTAGATAACAATTCTTCAATTTCAGCTTTGAACTCATTGTTAGAGTTGTGAACCAAAACGTGAACGGGTTCAGCACCTAATTCCATCAAGAAGCTGGTCATGCCATATACTAAATCGGGGTCGCCGTAGATAGCAAAGCGCTTACCATGTAACCAAGCGTGAGAGTCAGTCATAGCATCAACTGCACGTCCGCGCTCTTCTTCTAACTCTTGAGGAATGGGCTTACCAGTTAATTCGCTGAGCTTCATTAAGAAGTTATCGGTACCGCGAATACCCCAAGGGCTAACAACTTCTGTCTTTTGCTTCCACTCTTTCTCGATATATTCGCGAGTCTTAGGAGTAGAATGTGCTTGCAAGCAAAGTGTAGCTTCAGCGTTGCAAGAATCAGCAGCATCTTCCAATTTTGTACCTTTGGGATACATGTTGAATTTACCATCGTTAGGTGCATCAACGTAATCGGAGTTGTCAGCTAATAAGGTATAGTCAATACCCATTAAGTTAGCAATACGCTTAACTTCGCGTAAATTACCTACGTAGGTATCAAAACCAGGGATAATATTGATTTTGCCATTGGTTTTATCTTTCTTCTTACCTTGAGTAAGGTTAGAAAGAATACCCTTCATCATATTATCGTAGCCGGTAATATGAGAACCTACGAAGCTAGGGGTGTGAGCGAAAGGTACGGGTAAATCTTCAGGAATGCCACCTTCATTTTTAGCATTACCGATAAATGAACCCAAGTCATCACCGATTACCTCAGCCATACAGGTAGTGGAAACGGCAATCATTTTAGGATTGTATAGCTTGTAAGCATTAGTCAAGCCATCAATCATATTCTTCAAACCACCGAATACCGCAGCATCTTCAGTCATTGAAGAAGAAACAGCAGAGAAAGGCTCTTTGAAGTGACGTGTAAGGTGAGTGCGGAAGTACGCAACGCATCCTTGGCTGCCTTGGAACTATGGTTTATTGAAAGCCTTAAAAAGCTTATAATGTTTGCTACAAACATACTTTGATAAAAGTTAGTTCAAATAGAACATTCTGTTTTTTAAGCAATATTTAACCAAAATAGTGAAAGACATACAGGATAAAGTTTTCAACGATTTTGAAGTTCCTAGCACTTCTGATGGAACTTATAGAGGTATGAAGAATATCTCAGACAAGACGAAGAAACATTTTGATATGAAATTTGCAGAGGAATTGCTCAAAGTCAATCAGAGACTAAAGGCTGCTAAAACCAAAGTCACTTTGACTGCTACAGGAGGAGCAATACAATTAGTCGCTACACTTCCACTCAAACCTGGTGATATTCACAAGCAAGGAAAAGACAAAAAGCAATACAAAATAAGCTTGGGAATACCAGCTAGTTTTGACGGGCTAAAGACTGCCGAAGAAGAAGCTTCTGAGTTAGGTAAATTAATCGCTCGTCACATTTTTCAGTGGACTGAAAAATATTTAGGGCAACAAGCTGTAAAAAATAAAAATATTACTTATGAGGAATTTTACAATCAATTAGAAGATAGATACTTTAGCAAAAGAAAGAAAACTTTAAAAAGCGAGCATACTTTCCATAGCTTAAGATACTCATTTCATAAAGCTTTGATGGGTGATGAAATGATAAATGCTGACACTTTAAAGAAAAGAATATTATCTACCCAAGAACCATATACTCGGAATAAGACTATTAGGGCTGTTGATTATATTTGTCAGGAATTACAAATTGAAGCTAGTTTTAACGATTTAAAATTGAAGCAAAAACCAAAACAAAGAGATATACCAAGCGACAGTCTGATAGCGAAATCAATCTCATTGTTTGATGAAAGAATCAAAAAAATATCTAGATATGGTAGTAAGACTATTCCTAAAAATAGAGCGATGAAGTTTATATATAAATTATTAGCTATTTATGGTTTACGTCCTAGAGAAATAGTTAATCATCCAGATTTAGACTGGTTGATGTCATCCGAGAATAATTACAACACTTTTAAAGTACATGAATCAAATAAAACTGGATACAGAGAAGTTTTTCCGTTTGTACCGGAGTGGATTGAATTTTTAGATTTAAAAAAGGATTTTGAAGGATATGAAGCATTAAAGTCATTTTCTCTCTGGAATTCAGAGAGACAACTTACCGACAAAGTTAGCGCTATATCTAAATATTTTTCATCAACGAAAATACCCTTCGTACCTTACGATTTACGCCACGCTTGCGCTATTAGGGCACAATTACAAGGACTCCCGATTAAAGCTGCTGCTGATAATTTAGGTCATACAGTGGAAGAGCATACTAAGACTTACCAGCGATGGTTTAGCTTAGAAAATAGACGTACAGCATTTAATCAAACCTTTGAAAATATTCATGAGATTGATAAATTAAAAGATGAAATCGCTGCTCTACGTAAAACTAACTTGGAATTAGAATTAGAATTAACCAGACTACGATTAAGTATGCAAATAAAGTAAGTTAAGGGTCATATTGTTATTAATAACAGGTTATTAGACCTGTTTTTTATTTTTAGCCTACATTTGATTTAAATATTTATACATACACTGATAATTGTTCTTAACAAACACAATCAATATTATGTTTAGTTGTAGAATTTACAAATTTATTTAAGCAAGTTTTAATAAATTTAATTAAATTTTATTTACCTAATTAGATTAGTATTTTAATTGATTTTTATCTTAAAAAAGTAGTTAGTTAAGAAGCAAGATTAAAGCAATCGCTATCCTGAAAAGATTGAAGCCTTTCTGATTATAAGTATTTTCAAACTATATATTTAATGCCTTGGACAAAAGGTAGAGTTCCTTCAAAACCAGCAGCAGCGTAGATAGCTCCTAAAGGCTGACAACCTTTTGCTGGGTTAACGGTCAAAGCTTCTCTCTGGAAGTTCTTTTCACGATATTCCCAAGACTTAGTCCATTCAGCAACTTTCTTTACTTCTTCAGGATCGTGTCCACCTTCAAACTTTTTCTTGCCTTCAAAAAGCTCTTGATATTCCGGATTATGGAATAGTTCAACGTGGTCTTTAATTTTATCTGGATTCTGTGGCATTGTGTGTTCTCCAAGCTTGCTGAGTAGATTCGCAGTTTTTCAATAAAAGTCAGTGGGTTGATTGGGAGGATAGGGAATAAGAACAGATTTTCCTATTCCCTTCATCTTCAATCTCTAAGCAGCTACTTTAGCTTTTGCAGCTTGAGTAGTAGCAGCAGGTTCTTCATTCTTCCAAGGAGTTCCAATCAATTTCCAGGAAGGATTGTTGATTGCTAAATCCATGTCACGAGCGAAGATAGCGAAGCCATCATACCCATGGTATGGGCCGCTATAGTCCCAAGAGTGCATTTGACGGAAGGGAAGACCCATTTTCTGAAAAACATACTTCTCTTTAATACCAGCACCAACGATGTCGGGCTTAAGTCCTTTTACAAACTGCTCGAATTCGTAACCAGTTACGTCATCGTAAACGATGGTTCCGTTTTCAATATAGTTTGTGGTGCGCTTATAGTCATCGTTATGAGCGAATTCATAACCAGTACTTACAAGCTCCATTCCCAAGTCTTTGAATGCGGGTACTACGTGACGAGGACGTAAACCACCAACCATCAATGCAACAGTCTTACCTTTTAGACGAGGACCGTATTTTTCAAGAATTGCGTCTGTAGAAGCTTGATATTTAGCAATAACTTTCTCAGCGTTTTCTTGGATTTTCTCGTCGAACTTAGCTGCGATCGCTCTTAAAGATTCAGCAATCTTGGTAGGTCCGAAGAAGTTGTATTCCATCCAGGGAATTTTGTATTTGACTATTGGTAATTGGTAATTGGTAATTGGTAATGGGTAGTTGGTAATGGGTAATTGTTAATTGTAAACAATGCTCGTCAGAAGCTGTTGCCTTTTAAAAAAACCGGTTTAATACAAAAATCAGGCAATAATAAAAGTGATTTTTTTTAATTAAGATAGCAATCTTTGATACTTTTTAGTTGCCTTCTACTACGAACGCTACAAGGAAAGTATGAAGCAAGTCGAGACAACATATATTGATTTAAAAGAAAAATTTGACGAGGAAGTTGTTAAAGTCAAAGCCAGATTGAAACAAGCTAATGTAAAAGTTGGGATAGTAGTTAAAAACGCTTCAATTCAGTTACAGGCAACTCTTCCTCTAAAACCTGGAGAAATTGATAAAAAAGGTACTGGTAGCAAGCAGTATTCAATATCTTTGGGTATTCCGGCGAATTTAGATGGTTTGAAAACTGCTGAAGAAGAAGCACACGAATTAAGTCGGCTTACCGCCAGAAAATGCTTTGAATGGAATGACAAGTATTTGGGAAAAAGACGATTAGCTGCTAGAGGGCAAATAAAAACTATTGCACAGATGCTTCCCGATTTTGAAAACCAGTATTTTCAAACTAGAAAACGCACCATGAAAAGCGAACATACTTTTCATTGCCACCAAGATTATTTGAAAAGAAATATTGGGCTAACTACTTTGGTTTGTAAGGATGAAATTTTAGCACGTTTGGATAAATTAGAGCCTAAAAGCAGTACTCTGTATAATACAGTCAAGACGCTGAAAGTATTCTGCAAAATTTTTGATTTAAATATAGATTTATCTGCTTATTCGGGTAAACCGATTGTTCGAGACAGAAATCTACCTAGCGATGAAGAAATTATCGCAGCTTATACAAAATTTGCAGATTACGCTACCTTACGCAAAAAAACAATCAAAAAAGCTTATTTAAATAGTTGGAAGCTTTGGCAATGGTGCTATGGTATGCTGGCAACTTATGGATTAAGACCTAGAGAATTATTTGTAAATCCCAATATAGAGCATTGGTTAAGTGCGGATAATATCAACAGTACTTGGAAAGTAGATAGTGAAACTAAAACAGGAAGTAGAGAAGTTTTACCCTTTTATCCAGACTGGGTGAAAATATTTGATTTAAAAAATCCCCAATATCTGCAAATGCTCAAAGAAATTGTAGAAGACAAGAAAACATTCCAAGATATCAACACCGTTAGAATTAATTGTTCATCTTGGTTTCGCAGGGTTAATGTAGGTTTCGATCCTTACGACTTACGTCATGCTTGGGCTATTCGCGCTCACATCAACGGAATTCCCATAAAAGCTGCTGCTGATAATCTAGGACATTCTGTAGAAGTTCACACAGAAGTATATCAAAAATGGTTTTCCTTAGAAAATCGTAGAAAGGTAATGAATTTTGCAGTCGAAAATAAAAGTCTAGTTGAAGAATTACAAAATCAAAACCAACAGTTGAAACTACAGGTAGAAAAATTAAAGCTAGAGAATCTGCAATTACAGATGAAATACAATATTACTGCTTAATGGAAGTTAGTGCAGCTTGCAATCATCCCTTAAGAATTTACTCAACCAAGCAAAAAAAATTACCAGTTACGACACAGAGGGGGAAGAAATACTAATTACCAATTACCAATTACCAATTCCCAATTACATCTACCTTTTCCCCTATAAGTTATGTTGCAATTGGCTGGAATCTTTTGCATAAAATCTTTTATATACTGCCTGAAATCTCTGATAAATTAATGGCGGTAGAACAAATAACGTAGAAATTCGGATAATGGTTTTTAACATAATTCGCCATTGCCAAACTGATGCATCGTAGCGAATAGTATTATAAAAAAATCGCATGGTAACGATATAATTTTGACTTGAATTCTTGGATTCTAAGGACTTATGAATTAGATAATAGTAAAGAATTCCAGAAGCTCTTTTTTTTAAACACTGAACTGATGCAGGGGCATCATTAAAAGCTTGTTCAATCAATTGCAAACAAACTTTTTCCATTTTCAAAACATTAGTAGAACCAGAATGAGATAAAGTACGGTACAAAATTTGAGGAGATGGCACCGTCACAAATTCATAACAAGCCGCTAAACGCAACCACATATCCCAATCTTCGGCAGGTGTTAATGACTGATTAAAACCATCAATCTGAATTAAGGCATCTCTACGAATTAAAGGATTTGAACCATTTTCTAAAACATTTTCTACCAACAGTTGCTTGTAGGCATTTCCATTAATAGTAATATGATTACCATGATGCAAAAATTCACCTTCAGCATTAATATAATCCACCCAACTGTAAGCAACCGCTGCTTGAGGATTTGATTCCAAAGCTTTCAACTGTGCTTCTAGTTTATCTGAAGTCCAGAGGTCATCAGCATCTAAAAATGCAATAAACTCACCACTAGCTTTTTCAATTCCACGGTTGCGACTAATCGCAACACCTGCATTTTTATATGAAAATACTTTTAAACGCGAGTCTTTAATATCATAAACTACATTCAAAGTTGAATCCTGCGAACCATCATCAATTACTATTAATTCAAGATTGACAAAAGTTTGGTTTAATACAGATTCAATTGTTTCTTTAATCGTTTTTTCGCCGTTGTAAACCGGAACGATAACAGATATTAGCGGCATAGTAACTGTCATGATGCTCATCTCCCCACAATAAACTTTTAATATATTGCATTATTAATCTAAAAAATAAATCAATTTACTATTTAGATTAGCATTTTGACTGAATCAATTGATTTTATTTAATGAAAAAGTAAAACATTTTTTTATTGAAGAACTAAAAGCATCAACGATTAGACTTTTCAGCATATTATATACTATCCAGGGAATACCATAAGCTTCTTCCATATGACGAGAGATGTAGTTCATAGAACGGTAGCAATGAATCAAGTTCATTTTTACCTTGGGAGTCAACATCATCTCGTTTAAAGTACCGTCACCAGACCACTGAGCGACTACGCGCAAGCCGATTTCTTCTAAGAGGATACGGCTACTCCAAGCATCACCACCGATGTTGTAGTCACCGATGATTGCTACATCGTAAGGACCTTGTTCGTAATCAAGAGTATTTTCCTTAGCAGCTTTATCAGCAGCAGGGAATACCCAGTCACGAATAGCATCGTTAGCAATGTGGTGTCCTAAAGACTGGGACACACCTCTAAAACCTTCACAACGAGCGGGGATAACTGGCTTACCAAGGTCTTTAGCAGCTTTCTTAGCAACCGCTTCGATGTCGTCACCTATGAGACCGTTAGGACGTTAAATAAAAGCCCATTATTCCTGTACATTGTTATATATAAACATTGTGCTTTGATTTACTTGTTTATATAGGACAATTTTTTAGTCAAAAAGTAGTAAAAATGGACGATACACAGGACAAGGTTTTTATTGACTTTGAGGTTCCAGCCACTTCTGATGGTTCCTATGAAGGCAGAAAAAAGATTATAGAGGCAACCGATAAGCATTTGAAAATGAAATTTGAGCAAGAGTTAGCAGAAGTCAATCAAAGACTAAAGTTTGGCAAAACTAAAGTTAGGCTATCTTGTATAGGAGGAAGTATTCAGCTTAGAGCCACTCTTCCATTAAAGCCAGGTGAGACTCATAAAGAAGGAAGAACGAAAAAACAATACTATATATCTTTAGCTATTCCAGCAAATTTTGATGGATTGAAAACTGCTGAAGAAGAAGGTTATGAGTTAGGTAAATTAATTGCACGCAAAACTTTTACATGGACAGATAAATACTTAGGAATTAGAGCGACTAAGGATAAAGGTATTACTTTCAATGAATTTTATCACGAATTCGATAAACGATATTTTCAAACAAGAAAAAGAACAATTAGAAGTGAAAATAGTTTAAGAAGCTATAAAGAATGGTATCGTAGTTATTTTTTAGGAGAGTCAATAATTAACGAATCAAATATCAAACTTAAAGTTGAATCTACTAAAACTCCTCATGCAAGAAAAACTGCATTACAATTAGCAAAAGTAATTTGCAAAATGCTAAATTTGACAATTATTTTTGACGATTTAAGAATTATTTATAAGCCTAAAGCAAGGTCAATTCCGGACGACAATACAATTATAGAATCTATTGAACTTTTTGAAGAACGGTCAAAAAAAGCTAAATGTACCTTAGAGGAAAGTAAAAATTCCTGGAAATTATATAAATTTATTTATAGTTTATTAGCTATTTATGGACTACGACCTAGAGAAACTTTAAATAATCCGGATTTGCAATGGCTTATATCTTCTGAAAACGAACACAATACCTTTAAAGTACATGAATCAAACAAAACTGGATACAGAGAAGTTTTTCCTTTTGTACCGGAATGGATTGAACTTTTTGATGTCAAGAATCAAGAAGCTATTGAGCTATTAAAAAAAAGAAGTCTTAGTTGGACAACTTCTACGGAACTCAAAAATAGAATAAAAGGTATTTCTAATACATTTAAAATTTGCAATATACCTTTTGTACCCTATGATTTAAGACATGCTTGTGCAATTAGGGCACATTTACAGGGACTACCAATCAAAGCAGCAGCAGACAATCTCGGACATGGAGTTAAGATACATACTAAAACCTATCAGCAATGGTTTGGATTAGAAAATCGTAGAAAAGCTTTTAGTCAAACTTTTGAAGAACAATATAAATTAGAGCGGCTTGAAAATGAAAATATGCAATTACACAAACGAGTCAGTGAACTAGAAGTAGAAAACAATCGATTAAAACAAATGCTTAATTCTGATAAATATCTACATAATAATTAGTACTTGTATGCTGTTCTGAATTATCCTATACAATAGAAAAATAATTCAGAACAATACAGCAAATAAACAGATTTTTTTTCAAATATAGTGTAACGGATAACATATTTGATTGATAAAAAAAATAAGAATAAACACTTTTAAATAGAAAAATTAAAGAATTTTTAGATAATCTAATAAGTAGTTAATAATTAGTTAATTTATTTAGTCTTTAAATTGAGCATTTAGATTAGTTCTGAGTCTGTCAAAGGTAATTTGTTTAGTTAAATTTCAGTTAACAACTTAGAGCAAGTAAATGAAAACTGATTTATATAAATGATTTTAGTTTTTCTAACCCTAAGAGACCGATGGGACACTCAGATTGAACTGATACACCTCTGTTAAGGGGGAAGAGTTCTTCAATCTCGTTAATCATTTTGGCGAGCTTTTTGTCTCCACCAAAAACGATGTCTCTTTCTTGGAAGTCAGAAGTAAAGTGCATTGTACCGAAGGTGTCAACACCAGTGGTACCAATATAGTAGTTACGACGACCAGACCAAGACCAGTAACCACAACCAACGG
>JBCBPQ010000148.1:0-17733 GCA_039820645.1 Cyanobacteria bacterium J06633_8
AATCCCCTGGCTAAAAGCATCGGGGAATTCTTTTCTCAAGATGTTATAACTTCCTTATGTCTTATTAAATTATAAATAACAACATAAAAACAGCGTAGTGATAAATCTTAATATCGTCTACGCTGTTGTTGTTGTTGTTATTTATAATTTAATAAGACATAAGGAAGTTATAACATCTTGAGAAAAGAATTCCCCGATGCTTTTAGCCAGGGGATTAAGGGTTGTGTAGTTCAGCCAAGGTTGGTTAATGTACCAGGATACAAGCATAAATCCGGCTTTTGTCGCATTGCTTGTCCCATACAGGATACTAACTCAAACTGAGTAGATAGTCTCTATTTGTCTATATTTGACTATGCGAAAGGCAACTATTACCACCATCATTGGATTGAATCTCAATCGCAACCACGTTCTGGTTGCCGCGACAGCCCACAGCCCAAGTGCCGCCCTGATGCCAAGGGGCACTGGAGCCTCCCCACTGATTGTCTACAGTATAGGCATCACCATCAGCCATAGTGCCCTTGAAGCCAATGGGACCTTCGCCTGCATAAGTCATAGTGCCATTGTGAGTTTTGCCACCGTCATCAGATTGTATCTTGATTTCAACCACATTCTGGTTAGCGCGGTAACCGAGTACCCACTTACCACCTTCATGCCAAGGAGCAGATGAGCCACCCCATTGGTTTTCAACTATATAATTATTACTGCCCTCCTGAGTAGCGCGAAACCCAATGGGACCTTCACCAGCATAAGTCATGGTGCCGTTGAGAGTTTTTCCACCATCGTCAGACTTGACATCCATGGCAACGACATTCTGGTTGGAGCGACCACCGATAACCCACTTACCACCTTCATTCCAAGGAGCGGATGAGCCACCCCATTGATTTTCCACTTGGTACAATGTCATGATTTTTCTGATTCCTGATTAGATGTTTTCAATAACTCGTAACTCTATAGCCAAGCCAGCCGGGAACAGAAAATCAAACTCAAAGCTGTGTTTAATTTTACAAAAATAATTGTATCATAATTGACAGAATGAATCCGCAAAAAATTAATCCGCGCAAAATTTCTGTTTAGTCTTTCTTCCGAAGATGAATAAATAACCAGAAATAATCAACGCTCATATTAGTTAGTTTTGGCTCTAAATAAAATATTTAAAAACCCTTCTAGACACGGAGAGTGCGGAGTAAAGAATTAAAAGTTTTGGAAGCTTTGAAAAGGTAAATGAGAACAATTAAAGATTAAAATTATTTAATTACAGCTTAAAATTACTTTACAATGCAAACAGTTCAAAAATCCTCAAAAAAAGCCTGGACTAAAGCTTTTCAAAAACCTGCAACGGAATTTCCTTTAACTCCACTTTCAATAATCGAAGGTGAAATACCCGCAAGTTTAAATGGTACTCTTTATCGCAACGGACCAGCACGATTTGAGCGTGGTGGTATTTCTATAGGGCACTGGTTTGATGGAGATGGTGCAATTCTTGCGGTGCATTTTAATTCAAATTCAAGTCTCCCTCCTTTACAAGGGGGGATTAAGGGGGGTAATGGTAATGCTTCAGCGGTTTACCGTTACGTGCAAACTGAAGGATTCAAAGAAGAAGCGATTGCAGGAAAATTACTTTTCGGTAATTATGGGATGACAGCACCGGGGGCAGTGTGGAATCAGTGGTTGAAGCCAATAAAAAATGCTGCGAATACTTCGGTTTTGGCTTTACCGGATAAACTTTTGGCTTTATGGGAAGGTGACAACCCCCATGCTTTGGATTTACAAAATCTCGATACTTTAGGAAAAGATGATTTAGGAGGATTGGATGCTGGGTTGGCTTATTCGGCACATCCGAAGCTTGATTCCCAGACGGGAGAAATTTTTAATTTTGGTGTTTCTGTTGGATTAACCGCAACACTTAATGTTTATAAAAGCGATGCGACTGGAAGAATTATTAAGAAAGCCGCACATCAATTAGATGGTGTACCTTTACTGCACGATTTTGTTTTAGCAGGAGAATATTTAATATTTTTTATTTCCCCAGTGCGGTTAAATTTATTAATGCCAGCAATGGGATTAAGTTGCTTTAGCGATTCTTTGGAATGGCAGCCAAGTAAAGGTACTCAAATTATAGTTTGCGATCGCGATTTAAATATTGTCAGTCGTAGCGAGACTGAGCCTTGGTATCAATGGCATTTTTCTAATGGTTATATCGATGAAAGCGGTGCTGCAATTGTTGATATTGCTACTTATGAAGACTTTCAAAGCAATCAATTTCTTAAAGAAGTTCCGACTGGTGAAACTCATACTGCTTCAAAAAGTAAGTTATCGCGAGTTAGTTTAAATCCGCAAACTGGTAAAGTTAGCAATATAGAAACATTATTCGATAGACATTGCGAATTTCCTATCGTACCGCAGCAAAATCTCGGAAAATATTCTAGATATACTTATCTTTCTACAGTTAAAGAAGGTACGGATATTAGTAAGGAAATATTAAATAGTATTGCTCGCTTTGACCATCAAACTGATACTATTACCGAAGCAAACTTTGGTGAAAATCTTTATCCTTCGGAACCAATTTACGTTCATGGTTTTATTTTAACGGTTGTCTACGATGGTAATGCTGATAGTAGCGAATTGTGGATATTTGATGCAGATAGATTAAATGAATCACCCGTTTGTAAATTGAGTTTACCCGAGGTTATTCCTCACGGTTTTCATGGTACTTGGAAAGATGGGTAATATTGGTTCGTAGTTGCGCTTTAGCGCCAAAAATAATTGGCGCTAAAGCGCAACTACAAACATTTTTTTATTCATGTAATGACATAACATAGCTATTCACTACTCTTTGTGAGGCTCGATGTAACTGTAACATCATCTTATTCTGAATTTCGGAAGGTACAGCATTAAAAATACTTTCATATTCTTCATAAAAGCTCTCTAAAACGTCTTTTTGCAATAAATCAACTAGCTGCTGAATTTTATCTATATCTTGATTTGTAATTCTTCCAAATTTAGAAATTACATTATCTAACCTTGTTGCAGTCACCAAAGCAAGCATTTCCTGAGATAATTCATCTTCAAAGCTTAATTCTTGATTTTGATGAAGATTTTGATTAAATGTATTTTGATAATTCCACTTTTGCGCTTGGTGATAGCGACTATCTTCTGCAAATTCCGGGATTTTATGCTTAATAATCGGACGAATTCTACCTTTACGAGTTTGTATATAAAATGATTTAACTGGTTTAATTATAATTCCTTCCGCTTTATTCCCTTGCTGTAAATAAGGTAAATTTAAAATTTGCGGAATTGTAGACTCAAATCCAATATTATATGATGCTGCTTCTTCGTATTTTCCTATAAATAAAGGTTTTGCAGCAATCATTCCTACTTTTTCAAATATTTGCAGCGCAATATCATAATCCAGATACATTTTCTCATTATTATTTGTATTTTCTACAATGCCAATATCAAAAGCACAATATTCAATATTCGGAGAATAATAGACTCCCGTTTGTATTGCTTGCACTCCAGAAACAGGAGTTACTTCTGGATGTGGATACTCTCCTCCAAATAATTCTCCGTAAATAAATATTTTCTGTAAGCTGGTTTTTTCAGCTTGTAAAATTTTAAATATTTCTTTAGTTTTGATAATTAATTGATTCTGTAACAACTGATAACCGAAAAAATCTTCACCGGAATCTAAAAATTGCTTTCTTTTCGCAAATTTAACCTCCAAACCATCCGTCACAATCCCAAAATTAGCACCGTGAATCTTTTCGGTTACCACCCAATCGGTTTTTTTCAAATTACGATAATCTGACTCTGTTAAATTCCATTGGTTAAGATTCTCCGATATTTTTTCATAAGGCAGATATTTCCATTCAATAAAATTGCTTTTTGTCATCTCTATTATTGGAATGATAAAACCCTAAAACGTACAAGAATGCTGAACCATATCTCAATTTTATTTAACCAAGAGGAATGTAATGGAGTATAATGAAGAACAATTATATACATTGAGTCACTTAGAAATGCTGCTCGTGTTTTCATTTTCATAAAATCGCGTTGCTCCCATCTCTCCTCAAATGTTGGTTTAGTTGCTCTTCAATTTCTTCAGTTTGAAATGTTCGAGCTAGTTCTAAAAGGGAGTCAGCAAAGGCAGTATAGGCAGAATCAGATGTTTTGAGTTCTTGGAGATGCGATCGCAACCGCTTAACCTGATTTCGCTCAGCTAAGACTAACAACTCTTCCAAAATGGGACGAGGGGGAACTACCATTTCAATGGATGAAGATTCCTCTTGCTCTAGGGTTTCTGGTGGGAGTTTGTATGTCCATTCCATATTTAGATGTTCTGCTAACAGATGAAGCAATGCTGTCACTTCCACGGGCTTTGGCAAAAAATCATCACCACCGCGACTGAGAGCCATTTGCTGGTCTTGTTGGGAAACAGAAGCAGAGGATACAATTACCTTATTATCTTTCAGTTCTGCTGTATTACGAATATGATTTAAGAATGTAAAGCCATCCATCACAGGCATAGTAAGGTCAGTAATCGTTAAATTTGGGGCTTGGTTTTGCAATATCTCTAATCCCTCTTGACCATTTTCCGCTTCAAGAATGGTAAATCCTAGAGGTTCAAGGAGGTTGGATAAAACTGCACGGTTTTCCCATCGATCGTCCACCACTAAGATTGAATATTGCTCCTCTCACTCATAACCAATAATATGTTCACTTCCTTGGCTACTATTCTGTTTTTGTACCCAGTCTTCCACCAACGGTAAGTCCACATTAAAGAAAAACTCACTGCCCTTACCCAACTGGCTTTTAACTTCAATAGCTCCCCCCATCAATTTGACAATGCGTTGACTAATAGCTAACCCCAACCCCGTGCCTTCAGATTGTTTTTTGTGGTCTCCCACCTGTTCAAAGGCTTCAAAAAGTTTGGTGAGGTTTTCCTCTGCGATTCCTACCCCAGTATCAATGACTTGACATAGTATTGAAGCATGGGTATCCGACTGTTTGAGCACATCTATCCGTAAAGTCACAGAGCCAGAGTCGGTAAATTTAATCGCGTTACCCAACAGGTTAATTAATACTTGGCGCAAACGTTTTTCATCAGCTTCAACCCCTTCTGGTAACCGGGAACTGGGCTGATAGATAAACTCAATTCCCTTTTGCTCTGCCTTGATTTTGCACATTTCTACCACACTTTGGAGTAAAGCAGGTAAGTGGACTCCTGTGGGAATCAGCTCTAATTTACGGGCTTCAATTTTGGATAAATCTAAGATGTCGTTAATTAGGGTGAGCAGATGAAAGCCACATTGGTTAATTATGTTGATGCCATTACGTTCTTGTTCGGTAAGGGTTTCTGAGCGAGTTAAAATTTGAGCATAGCCGAGAATGCCATTGAGAGGAGTACGAAGTTCATGGCTCATGTTGGCGAGAAAATCACTTTTGGCTTGATTGGCTTGATCGGCACGCAGGGTTTCCCTTTTTAACTCTTTAGTGCGCTCTTCAACACGTTTTTCTAAGGTACTAAAGGCATTTTGCAGTTGTTGAGTCATCTGGGTGAAAGATAATGCTAATTGACCCAACTCATCCTGCCGTTCCGTGTCCAGTTGCACATCAAATTTACCTGCGGATAATTTCTGGGTAGCATCCCGTAGTCCTGCCAAAGGAGTTGCCACTTTTTGCTGTAGCACAAAGTACAACAATAGCACCTCTAAAACAAGGGAAAATAAGCCTAGCAGTAACACAAACCTCGCTAGTCCAAAGGCTTCTTCCTTGAGAAGTGCTTCGGGATAAACGGTAATCAGATACCAGTCTGGTCCTTTTAGTTGGGCAATTGCCAAATACTCCCGATCTTGACGGTTGTAAATAACAGGATTAGTGGCTTGGCTTTGTTGAGCAAAGTTAAATAGTCTTTCTAGATGATTATCGCCAAATTTCTGTACATAAAGTCTGCCCCCCGCCGCCCGAATTTGTTCCATCAAATTGGGGTGAGCCACTAATTGACCATCCTTTCTAATAATCAGGTTGTAGGCTCCCTGTAAATGGTCTTTAATGGTGCGTTCAAACAGTTTTGTCAGAACAATATCATGACCAATAGTGGCCAGATGACGACCATTAGCATCATCAATGGGAGTTTCAGCAGACACCATCCACTCCTGAAGAATGGGATCGGCATAAACCCCAGTCCATAAGGTTTTGCGTTCGGGATTGTGGATACGATCGCCCAAGTAGGCCCATTCTTCATCAGGTATGTAGAGATCGGCAGTTGCTTGAATTCCCCAGGCCGATCCTGACAAAAGCACGGTATTAGCTCCCTCAGGCAAACTAATGTGAGTGTCTAAGAAACGATTTCGCCAACCGCCTCCATACTTGTCTGCAAATTCATAGGACAATACCATCCGCTTACAAAGGTCGGGGGTCAGGTCTACATTGCGTCCCAAAAATGAGGTAGGATGGGCTTCAGGATTAAATGCTTCGGGTAGAGTTCCTTCAGGAACATTACGCACTGTGCCATCAGACCAAGCATAAAAGTAATCTTGAAAGCGATCGCGCCAGTCAATCGCCAAATCAGCATTAAATCGCTTGAGGAAGTCTTGACGTAAAAGAGCATGGTTATCTTCCGCTAAAACAAAGATTTCCTCTTCCCGCTTGCTTCGCTGAATAATATATTTCGACAGTTGTTCCCCCATATCTTGGGATAATTGATGCATCAAGTGCACATAGCTAATGCCAGAAATTGCCAAAACCACCAGCATCAGACGCACTGTCATATTTAACAGAGTACTAATACTCAAGGATTCCTGATAGTTAATACGCGCTAAAAGCTGACTAAAGAAATCGGTAACTATCCGCATGATTTTAAATCTCAACAAGTTTGGTTATGTGATCTGAAATCCTTAAATGTTTGCTATAGATAAACAATTCAGGGAAAAAATTTAGTAGGGTTAGTAGAGTAAATGATGTGTAGCTTAATTTTGGTATTTTATATAAGTTGCAAAAAGAGTTCAGTAAAAGGAATATCAACCTTTGCTAGAAAGTAATCCTCCCCACTGTCTAAACCGGGAGCTAGGTATGTTCTGTGGTGGTTGGCCGCTAGGAGCACGATTTGTCTAAAAAGTAGTAGCAAAATATCATATCGGCAAACAAATAATAAATTCAGTTCCTTTACCCAATTCAGATTTGATTGACAAACTACCACCATGTTTTTCCGTAATAATTTGGTGAGCAATCGCTAGCCCCAATCCTGTTCCTTTCCCTACTACTTTCGTTGTAAATAAATACTCAAAAGCTTTTTCTTTTACCTCTGGTGTCATCCCTTTGCCATTATCTTTAATGCGAATTTCTATAGAATTATTCTCATGATTATTTTGAGTTTGAATAGTAATAATTTGGGGATTTGTCTTTAGATATTCAAGGTCAAGCTGATGAGCAACTTCATCAAACATATCGATGGCATTAGCTAGGATATTCATAAATACCTGGTTGAGTTGTCCCAAAAAACAGTCAACGAGGGGTAAATCTCCGTATTCTTTGACTATTTGAATAGCAGGGCGATATTCCTTTGCTTTGAGCCGATATTTCAAAATGAGTAAAGTACTATCTAGCCCATCACGAATATTGGCTTGGGTTTTGTTTTGGGTATCGGCTCGGGAAAAGGTGCGGAGGCTGGTGCTAATATTTTGGATACGATCAATTGCTGTTTTCATGGAGTCCAGCAAATTGGGAAAGTCTTCTAACAAATAGTCGAGATCAATTTCGGAAGCTTTTTCCTGGAGGTTGGGGGAAACAGGAGGATGATTTTTTTGATAAAGTTCTAAATAATCAAGAAAATCCCCAAGATACTCCTTGGCATTGCTAATACTCCCGTTAAGAAAACCAAGAGGATTATTGATTTCATGAGCCACCCCAGAGACTAAATTACCAAGAGCTGACATTTTCTCATGCTGCACCAGTTGCAATTTAGATTGGTGTACTTGTTCAAGGGCAATCTGTAATTCAGCCGTGCGATTGTCCACTTGTTCTTCCAAGTATTCGTTTAGCACATAGAGTTTGAGGTGAGTTTGCACCCGAGCTAGCAATTCTTTTTCCTTAAAGGGTTTGGTGATGTAATCAACGGCTCCCAAAGAAAAACCTTTGACAATACTTTCGGTATCGGATAAAGCTGTAATGAAAATAATCGGGATATCAGCCGTATTAGGGTTTGCCTTGATTTTTTCGCAGGTTTCAAACCCATCCATCTCTGGCATTTGAATATCTAGCAAAATTAACGAAGGTATTTCGTGCTGCAACTGTTTGAGGGCACGCTTACCGCTGGTTACTGCCGAGACATCATAATTGGCTAAAGATAGGGTTTCACCCATCACCTCTAAGTTAGCAGGAGTATCATCCACCACTAAGATGCCAAATTTATTTAACCTTGCATCCAAAGTATTAATAATTCTATTGGGCATACTTAAGTCGTTAACATAGCTTCGATATTAAAGTACCCAAATTTGAACCAAGAATCTCACCAAGGTATTTTAGATTTTATTAACTACTTTAATCGTACTATGGCGAAGCCAATAAGCGTGGACTTACAAAGGCAAGGTATTAGCTATTTAATGGGTGCGTTATTTAAGGGAACACCAAGAAATAAATTATCCCAATAATGTAAAAATTTGTCTCATTACTCTCCGTACTCTATCAATATGATGGGTTATTTTATTTTCTGGAAATCCCTAATCCCTACTGTACTAGTGAGAGTGTTTTGTTGCTTTTACGTATTATTTGGCTAGCTTAAGTATAGCTACCTAAAATTAAGTAATTAAACTGAAAACATATGTCTCATAAATGGTTATAAAAAAACTAAATATAGTCATATTCTCAGACAATGGAGACAAATATGTCAAAAAACTATCAAGAATATACAGAAGCATTTTTCCAAAATTTGGCAAAACAAGAAGTAGAACTTGCAATCAATACACTATTTCAAACAAATCCTTGGACATCTAGAATGATAGATCAAGTTCGTCATATAAGTTCACAACTCATTCAATTACAAGCTATGGCTGGAAACTATATTGATTACCAAGTGCTAGTTGATAAAGTTTTCAGTGGCATATATGCCGCGCAATTTTGTTTAGCTATATACGATAGACAATCTTGCCAATATTTTCAACTAGGAGTTAGGAGAACGTCTATTGTAGGAAAGGTATATTATTATTTATAGCGTCAGGAAATCACGAATATATAACAAACTTCACTTGAGCGAAATATACCCCAAATCCCACCTCTTTCCCTTCTTCGATGTTTTAGAGAGGGGAGCTTTGGGTGGTTTGAGGTAAAATTTGTATTGCACTCAACTGAAAATCGCTATATTTTAGTCTTGTGATTGCCCACCTAACCTCCCAAACCACCTATCAATATAATAAAGATACAAATAACTTTATTTTCTATTTTTTGCTGTAGATATTTTTATTTGTACAAATAACTTTATTAAAACTGATAATGAAACCTGTAAATCCTACATTACCCAAAGAAAAATTACCAATGACCACCAAACGCCAATACCACATTATTACCTTCGGTTGCCAGATGAACAAAGCCGACTCGGAACGCATGGCTGGCATCTTAGAAGACATGGGCTTTGAATGGTCGGAAGAGCAAAATAATGCAGATATAGTTATTTGCAATACTTGTTCTATTCGGGATAATGCTGAACAAAAAGTATATTCTTATCTTGGCAGACAAGCTAAACGGAAACGGGAAAATCCCGATTTAACTTTGGTGATAGCCGGTTGTGTAGCTCAACAGGAAGGAGAAACTTTATTAAGAAGGGTTCCGGAATTGGATTTGGTGATGGGACCTCAACATGCCAACCGTTTAAAAGATTTGCTGCATGAAGTCTACGGTGGCTCTCAAGTTGTAGCCACCGAACCAGTGCATATTATGGAAGATATCACCAAGCCGCGCCGAGATAGTAAGGTAACTGCTTGGGTGAATGTAATTTACGGTTGTAACGAACGCTGTACTTATTGCGTGGTTCCTGGGGTGCGTGGTGTGGAGCAGTCGCGGACACCGGAAGCAATTCGCGCCGAAATGGAAGAATTGGGAAGACAGGGTTACAAGGAAGTTACTTTACTCGGTCAAAATATTGACGCTTACGGCAGAGATTTACCGGGAATTACACCAGAAGGTCGTCGTAAAAATACTTTGACGGATTTATTATATTACGTTCACGACGTACCCGGAATTGAAAGAATTAGATTTGCAACTTCTCATCCCCGTTATTTTACGGAAAGATTAATTAAAGCTTGTGCGGAATTACCCAAGGTTTGCGAGCATTTTCATATACCATTCCAATCGGGAGACAATGAAGTATTGAAACGCATGGCAAGGGGTTATAATCACGAAAAATACCGGAGAATAATCGGTAAAGTTCGCGAGTATATGCCGGATGCGTCAATTAGTGCCGATGCCATTGTGGCTTTCCCTGGGGAGACAGAAGAACAGTTTCAAAACACTATGAAGCTGACAGAAGATATCGGTTTTGATTTGTTAAATACCGCTGCATATTCTCCACGCCCAAATACACCCGCAGCAGAAATGGATGAGCAATTGAGCGAAGAAGTTAAAAGCGATAGATTGCAGCGGTTGAACCACCTTGTGGGAACCAAAGCAGCCGAACGTTCGCAACGTTATATGGGAAGGATTGAAGAAGTATTGGTGGAAGATGAAAATCCCAAAGATAAACATCAGGTGATGGGGCGTACAAGAGGAAATCGTCTTACCTTCTTCACGGGTGATATTAATGAACTTAAAGGGAAGATTGTAAAAGTGAAAATTACCGTAGTGCGTCCGTTTAGTTTGACAGGGGAAGTTGTGGAAGTCCGGGAAGTTGTGGGTGTTTGATTCATAATGTATAGACGGGGCGCAGTGCTACGTCTCCCTAAATTTACTTGCTACAAGTCGGCGGTTCTTGCTACGTACTGCGGGAACCTCCCCAACGCTCCCTAAATATTGCTCCATGTTTAATTAGGTTGTTTCTAAATTCTAAAGAAATTCCTTTGTTGTATTCAAATTGGGTTTTTTTCACATTTGCACCTTTAAAATTGGCATATCTGAGGTCGGCATTACTGAATTTGGCGTTTCTAAGATAAGCTCCACTAAGGTTGCTATATCTAAGATCGGCACCGGTTAGGTCAGCACCTCTGAGTTTGCTATTAATAAGATAAGCATTACTGAGGTTAGTCAGAATGAGGTAGGCATTATTGAGACTAGTATCACTGAGGTTAGCACGACTAAAATTGGCTCCACTGAGGTCAGCACTGTATAGATTGGCATTACTGAGATTAGCACCACTGAAATTCCCATCGCTGCAATTGGCACTACTGAGGTCAGCATCATTTAGATTGGCACCACTGAGATTAGCACCACTAAGATTGGCGAAAATCAGGTAGGCACCGCTGAGATTCCCATGACTGAGGTCTGCATTTTTGAGGTCTCGTCTTTGGGTTGGCTGATTAAGAATTTTCCAGACTAAATACCATTTACTATCAATGTTTGTCGAGGAGTCCATGAAAGATGAGCGGAAGTTCGCATATCTGAGGTCAGCACCACTGAGGTTTGCACCACTAAGGTTGGTATATCTGAGGTCTGTGCCACTTAGGCTAGCATCTTTGAGGTTGGCACCTGTGAGGTTCGCATTTCTGAGATTGGCATATCTGAGGTCGGCAATACTGAGATTAGCATTACTGAGGTCTGCACCACTAAGGTTGGAACCACTAAGGTGAACACCACTCAAGTCTTGAGCTTTAGCTCCGTGAATCATAATCTCTTCTACTAAATGCCATTTATCCAAAATTTGAAGACATAAAGTTAATTTAACAATTTAATATTGGATATTGTATTACAGATAACAACGGAAAAAGCGTAAGCAATATTTATATGTAGTGTAATATTAAATACTTTGTTAGGATGATATCTGAAGTTTATGAATACTAAATAATGACTACTTCTGAGCTAAATAATCAAATGGGAAGGAAGCATACCCAGTTGGAATCATCCTCTTCATCAACTCCAAAAATGTTATCTTTTCTTAAGAAAATAGAATATTTATGTTTCGCGGTTTTTCTGGCTTTAGGCATCATTTCTCTTGTTCTTGCAAAGGATCCAAGATTTGCAATCGCTAGTGCCATCGCTCTGGCTGGATTTATTTTTCTATTCCTAGTCAATCAAGAAAATTCTAAGGTTGCCCGTGAAAACGCTAGTCAAAATGAAATCCAGAAAAAAGCCGATCTCTATCTCATTAATAACCAAAAGAAAGACGTAGTCAATTATCTAATATCACCAGCGAGAACAAAGGCTTTAGCCTATGCCCAAGAATTGATTGATGATTACAAAAAAACTCGAAAACGAGCCAGAAATCTTTACTATATTTTGCAAATAGGAACAATTGTTTTATCTGGGGTTACACCAATTTTAGTTTTGGTAGACAAATTGCAAGCAGGGCAAACTTGGCTAAAATGGCTCCCTGTAATTTTTCCTGCTGTTGCTTCTATCGTTGCTAGTGTTGTCACTTCCTTTCCTCTTCAGGAAACTTGGATTTCTGCGAACACAACCGTTGAATTATTAGAAGCAGAACAAGAGAAATTTATCTTAGGAATAACTCCATTGTATCGCTGCTATGACTCAGCGAACGAAGGGGAACAAGAAAGAAAAGCTAAGAAGTCAATCGAAAACTTTATTACCCAAGTTAATAACATTCATCTCAATCAAGTGCAAGAAACTAGTGCCACTAAGACAAAAGAAGATAAGGAAGAAGATAAAGCAGAACAACTCGCAGAACAACCTAACTAAAGTATAGTGTCGCTTCACAGAGCTTGTTACAAGTGTAGCAAGCCAATCCCATTCTAGAAAAACAACTACATGGGTGATTTCAGATCGAATCACAACAGACTTTGTTGAGTTACGACGCAATTTAAATTAATTAATTAATTAATTATTAAATCTTTTCCTGGGTCTAACCCAACCTACAAATTACCATTAGAACGGGTTGAAAACCGATTTGATAAGATATTCAGATATAAAAATGTGTTCTAAGTTACAATAACTATCCGAAAAAAAACTTTTTCAAAAACTTTTAAACTTTCCGGAATTGACATCTTAATATTAGTATCCTATCTTAGATGAGCGACTTATTGCTTGCTAACTATATTTAACAGGGGAACTATGGCCCCTATCCTTATATGAAACCTTCAAAAACCCGGTCTTTATGGCTGGGTTTTTGATGTTTGAATTGATATTTAAAGATTGCGTAGTAAAAAATATTTAGCAATTTTAATGGGTTGTGATAATCTAGGTCGCAATTAGTTATTTTATTAAGTATTCAAGATGACAAAATTACGGGTAGGTTTACTATTTGGTGGTCGTTCTGGAGAACATGAAGTTTCTATTGTTTCAGCTCAAGCAATTGCAGGGGCTTTAACAGTCGAAGAAAACGCTAATAAATACGAATTATTGCCTTTTTATATAAAAAAAGATGGTGCTTGGCAAGGTTGTGATGTTGCTCGCCAGGTTTTATCATCCGGAGTTGCTTTATCTTGTGAAAATTCCCAACCATTACTTTGGCAGTTTCCCGCAGAAGCAGAAACTGTTGATGTATGGTTTCCCATTCTTCACGGACCGAATGGGGAAGATGGTACTATTCAAGGATTCCTGAGCTTAATGCAAGTTCCCTTTGTGGGCTCCGGGGTACTGGGTTCCGCTGCGGGTATGGATAAAATTGGCATGAAATCCATATTTGCTCAAGCAGGGTTGCCACAAGTTAAATACATGGCTTTAACTAGAGAACAAGTTTGGTCAAATCCCTGTATCTTCCCCAAACTTTGCGATGAAATCGAACAAAATTTGGGTTATCCTTGTTTCGTTAAACCTGCTAACCTTGGCTCATCTGTGGGTATTGCTAAAGTGCGATCGCGCTCGGAATTAGAAGCTGCTTTGGATAATGCAGCAAGCTACGACCGTAGAATTATTGTAGAAGCTGGAGTAACTGCAAGAGAAGTTGAATGTGCTGTTTTAGGAAATGATAGCCCGAAAGCTTCAACAGTCGGTGAAATCACTTACGAAAGCGACTTTTATGATTACGAAACAAAATATACATCAGGTAAAGCAGATTTACTGATTCCAGCACCATTACCTGATGCAGTCATAGAACAAATACAAGAAAAGGCAATACAGGCATTTACCGCTCTTGACTGTGCTGGTTTATCACGAGTGGATTTTTTCTATGTTGAAGCTACCGGTGAGATTCTCATCAACGAAATCAACACTCTACCAGGTTTTACAGCAACAAGCATGTATCCGCAACTTTGGGCAAGCAGTGGGGTTCCCTTCCCCGAACTAGTTGACAAGCTTCTACAGTTCGCTATAGAAATGAATTCAACATCGGAAAAACCAGAAGTATCCTTAAGTACTTAATAAACGCAAGAATTCGCGTGTTTTGTAATGTAAAATTCCAAAAAACATTACTTAAATTTAAATAAATACTACGGATACGTGAAACCTCTGTACTCAAGTACAATCAATACTTTGAGAAGTACAAATCTGAAAAAGGTCATGGAAAACACTCAGAGCGTACAACAGGAGTCGTCTGAAGTCAAAGAGTCCGCACCCATTTCAGACAATAACGAACCGGAAAGCAAAGTAAATCGGGTCAGATATGTAGCGGTATACTTATTTATGCATTATCCCTGGCTATTCTTAGCTGGTTTGTTATTGATGTTTTTGGGAGGGGGTGCCATATCGATATATAGTTTGGGCTATGTTGATGAAAGCATAAAGCGCAAAGACTCGGAAACACTACAGGCTGAGGTAATACCTCCGAAAGCTCCTGTCGAAGAAAAAAGCAATCAAAACCCTATACCTCTATGGATGGTAGCCGCAATAGCTCTTAGCTGTGCTAGTGGATGCTTAGTAATTTTAAAAGTTCTTAACCGTCCGAAGCAAAAGCAGAAAGTTAAAAAACAGGTTGTTAATCGTCAGCAAATACATTTAGCACAGCGACGCTATCAAGCAGTGGAAGCACGTCTACCGAAAAGAAAAGCACCTGCCCGTGCCTCTAACGGTGCCAGAAGAACTCCTATAATGGCTATGCCTCCACAAAAACCTAAGCCAAAACCTGTTGTAACTGTTTTACCACCAGATCAAAATTTTGAGCCGAATCAAAAAGGTAAAGATTCCTTGGCTGATATAATGGATATTCGTAAACAGACACCTTTGTCTTCAATGTTACGTAAGTAGTAATTAGTTAAATTAAGCTAATAGTTTTAAAGCTAGGTTTTAAAAGTAAAAATAAAGGGTTATCTATCCACGCTTTCGAGAAGTTACCATCGAGATGCGTGTTTTTTTGTATGGAGGCAAAAGAAAATGAGGAGAAGAGCTTGTCGGTAATGCAAGCGAGCAATATTGTCTCATAAGAAAGAAGCCCACCGCAAATTCATATCAATAGTGCTTTTCACGCTTATTGGAATACTTTCTTTACCTCACCCCTTCCCCTCTCCTTATGAAGGAGAGGGGTATCTATAGGAAAATACAGTTGCCCCTGCTCCCCCTGCTCCCCCAGATTGTCTCAACAGATCAATTTCTTAACTGAACCGTATTGAGGAGAAGGGTATCTATAGGATTGAGAGAAGTTCCCGGCTTTGAATTGGATTCAACTTAAGAATGATATATTAACATTGCTTTTCGGCTTTCAACATTCACTCAATTATGGAAAGCATAAGCGTATTGAAATTGAAATTCACCATAAACCTTTACAGCATATCAATTAGAAACCCGCTACAAATCAAGCAATTAAGCATTTTCTTGCTGATTTTTCAAAACAAATTATAAAACCTGCCAGAATGGCAACCAACTTACAATTAACTCAGTTATCTTTAATCAAGATAAACGACTTCAAGGGTGTTGTTATCAGGGTGTATCACTTTAATAACGACAAGGTGATACACTTTCTACCGCTAAATTATTTGTTCTTTAAAGGATGCTTCTTCATTATTTGAAGGATATTCATCTTAACAAAAGAATTAAATAATTGTCAACAAAAAAATTCAAAAAAATTAAGTTTAGTTTGCTGCATTAGGAATACCAACCGCGTACAGATATTGCGTTGACCCAAAAACAGCCCCCAAAATCAAGGCAATGTTTGTACGTATTCCGAAGCGCTTCAGCAGCAAACGTAAGAGTGGAAGTGATTGCTTATGGTATGCATCCTTCCACTCTTATTTTTTGGGTGAAAACTGACCAAGCCCAAAGAAACCCGGTTTATTGTCGTAAAAGTATTATTATCTCGTTGTGAAATCAGAAAGAAACCGGGTTTGTGCAACTGGTGCAAGATATCAGTGAAAACCAACTTTCCTTCTTGCTCCCCTTGCCTTGCAGGGAACGGGCTGGGAGTTAGGTCTGTATTCCACTCAACCGATAACTGTTATATGTTAATTTATCCTCAAATCCACAAATAAAAACGCCTTATCTTTCGTATAGGGTGAAAAGATAAGGCGCTATGCTAGGAACAATTTGTAAAACTCAGAAATTGCTTTAATTCCCTATCGTAAAGTAAAAATAAAGCTGACTCTGATAAGTTTAAGAATATTTACTCAGAAAATTCATTCAGTATTTTCCGCAGTTACAACAAAATCTATCTACTTATAATTACTTACTTCCTAAAACCTTATCAACTCTCTTTGGGAATAATTTTGAAACCTAAAAGTACTAGCAGCCCAGTCTTTCAAATCGGGCGCTAAACGAACCAACTTACGTAAAATATCTTCATTGACGAACAGTACTAAAGGAAACTTAAACTGTTTCCCAAATTGATCTCGCATCAAATTTGTAGAAATAATTAGTTCATTAATTGATTCTACAGACTCCAAACCCCTGACAACCAAAGCATCGGGTTGAGTAGAACCCAGTACGGAAACAATATTAGAGTAAAGCGTCTGTGCTTTTGACGAAATAATCAGCTTTCTGATATTCACCGTTGAAAACTCTCTTAAAACGCTGAGGATTTCTTCTTGCTTGTTCACACAATTGCAGCACGCCAAAAGCAGCGAAAACTCTCCGTTGGAAGGTTCATTCGGTGTAGTACCAAGGTTAATTGCTCTTGCCAACCTTTGAACAACCGCCATATCATTTGTCGTACTGTTCTGAGAATCAATCAAGCTTATCATCATCGAATTACTCGTTTCTCTTAATGGAAAAATCCAAACAGAATATTCAATTTGTCAGTACAAACACCCAACAAACTCAGGCTAAGGGATGATAGGTACAAGTAAATTGAATCACTTTTTTGCTTCAACCACTTAAGTATACTCATAAGGTAATTATTTGAGGATGTAGTGCCACACCCCGCATTTTTAATTACTAAGTATCATGTATCGGTAAAATTACGAAGATAGAGAAAGTTAGTTGTTAGTTGTTAGTTGTTGGTAGTGCGTTAGTGTAGCGTCTCCGTAAGGGACATACATCTTGCTCCCACTTAGGCACTTACAGATAATAAAATGTCCCACCGTCGGTGTCGCCTTTCAGGCGACACCCCAGTATATCTAGGTTTTAACCGGAATATTTGTAAAACGGTGGGACATTTTATTATCTGTAAGTGCCTAAGTGGGAGCAAGATGTATGTCCCTTACGGAGACGCTACACTAACGCACTACCAACAACTAACAACTAACAACTAACTTTCTCTATCTTCGT
>JBCBPQ010000149.1:0-17671 GCA_039820645.1 Cyanobacteria bacterium J06633_8
ACTATCAACTATCAACTATCAACTATCAACTATCAACTATCAACTAACAACTAACAACTAACAACTAACTTCTAATAATGACAGCAGACTCGATAAACATCTTGTTAATTGAAGATAATTTAGCGGAAGCTAGATTGTTGCAAGAATTTTTGAAAGATGGTTCTTTCAAAGAGTTTAATCTAGTTCATGTCAAAAGATTAAGTGAGGCACTTGATGCAATTGGTGAAGATATATCTACACCGTGTTCGTATAATGTAATTTTATTAGATTTAACTTTACCAGATAGTCAGGGATTAGAATCTTTGAAACCGTTGATGGCTCGCGCTCCTTGCTTGCCAATTGTCGTACTAACTAATACTAATGACGAGCAATTAGCTATAGAAGCAGTACGACAAGGAGCGCAAGATTATTTAGTTAAACGACAGATAAGTCCGCAATTATTAATACGTTCTTTACGTTATGCTATCGAACGCAAAGAATATTTAGAAACATTACGTGCTGTTAATAAATCTCTCAAAAACAGAGTTGAACAAAGAACGGCAGAGTTAATTGCAGCCAAAGAAATTAATAAATTTAAGTCAGAATTTGTATCTATATTATCTCACGATATCCGCAATCCTTTAAATGCGATTTTACTGGCAGCAGGATTATTAAAAAATAGCGATGAGAATTTAGATCCAGATAAAAAACTTGCTCACTATCAGATGATTCGTTCGGCTATAAAAAATATGTCTTTGCTATTAGATGAAGCTTCATTTATTGGTAAAGCAGATTCTGGTAATCTGAATTGCGAACTAATTGAAATTTATTTAATAGATTTTTGTCATGCGATTGTTAAAGAAATACAGCTAACTGCTGCATAAAAGAATATCAATATAGTTTTTAATGCAGAAGGAAATAGCGATCGCTTTTTAGGTGATGAGAAATTACTCCATCATATTTTAACTAATTTATTAGGCAATGCTGTTAAATATTCTCCATCAGATAGGGAAGTTATTTTTGATTTAATTTTTCAAAAATCAGCAGTAGTTTTCCGCATACAAGATTCAGGTATCGGGATTCCAATACCAGAACAACAACATCTTTTTGAACCATTTCATCGAGCTTCTAATGTTGGAAACATCGCCGGTACCGGCTTAGGATTAGCAATTGTCAAAAAATGCGTAGACGCTCACGGTGGTGAAATTACACTTCAGAGTCAAGAAGGTATTGGGAGTACTTTTACTGTGACGTTACCAGTTATCAGTTAACAGTTAACAGTTATCAGTTAACAGTTAGTCAGATTTTATTGGTAATTGGAAATGGGTGTAACGATTTAGGCTATATGAATATCTAACAATTAAACCTCACCCCAACCTATCGCTCCCCTTAGCAAGGAGAGGGGTGAGGTTGAGAGTCTGTATGAATATCGCTGCTCTACAAACTATTCCCATTGCGGAATGACGATAATCTAGATAAAAGTAAAAAGAAGAAAACAATGAGTAAACCAGTTTGTGTAGTAGTTGGTGTTGGTGCGGGTAATGGTGAATCTTTTTCGCGTAAATTTGCGAAAGAGGGTTATCAAGTGGCAATGCTAGCGAGGAATATTGATTATTTGCAAAAATTGAGTCAGGAAATACCACTATCTAAAGCTTATCAATACGACGTTACAGGAATTGATAAAGCAGCAGAAGTATTTAATAAAATTGAATCGGAGATGGGAGCAATATCGGTGTTAGTTTATAATGCCGGTGCTGGTGCTTTTGCAAACATAGATGATGCGACGGTAGAAGATTTTCAACGTGCTTGGGAAGTTAATAGTAGAGGTTTATTTGCTGTTGCGAAACAGGTAATTCCCCAAATGCGTAAAATCGACGGAGGAAATATTGTGATTATTGGAGCAACTGCATCTATTAAAGGTGGTGCTAATTTTACTCCCTTTGCTTCCGCAAAAGCCGCTCAAAGAAGTTTAGCGCAATCGATGGCGAGATATTTAGATCCGCAGAAGATTCACGTTTCTTATATTATTGTTGATGGTGTAATTAATTCCGAACGTACTCGTGAATGGATGCCAGATAAGCCGGAAGATTATTTTATGAAGTCCGATGATATTGCGGATTCGGTATTCTTTTTGACTCAGCAAAAACCTTCGGCTTGGACATTTGAATTGGATTTACGTCCGTTTGGGGAGAAGTGGTAGGTTAGTTGATTGGGTTAAAGGAGTAAAAATAAGTCTAAATATAAATCTTTATTTTTTAGATAATAAATGCGCTTTAACCCAGCATTTTCAGCTAAAGGTGATACTGCTACGAGCTACTTACAGTAAAAATTACAAGTGATGTACTAAATATTAGTTGGTGCGTAAATTTCATTCAATTTCCCCTGCAAAATATGTCTGTAAGGAATTTAGTTTTGCTGCCGATTATAACTTGACTAATATCAGTTGTATCACTAGACATCGGCTAATATCTCTAGCGATAGGATTTTGTACCATAGAAGTCTATTATTGACTCCCTTCATAATTAATCTCTAACTAAAGTGTGAAGACGAAACTATATCAAAGGAGTGATGTTATTTAGATGAGTAATTAGATACTATCTAGTCAATAAATTACGGAAAAATAAAAAAATGCTAAAAATGCGGATTTATAGTTAGCGCCATTGAATTACTTAAGTAAATAAGGGTAATTTAAATAAATTCCTATGGTAAATACTCCTCCATCTCGAGTCTCGGATTCTCAGTATAATGTTGAAAATCCTCAAGCAGAAGTAGAAGTTATTGTTGAAACTCCGGATTCTAATGCTGATATTGACTTGGAGTTTCTCTATACTAGGGATATTGAATTCCGTCAGGAAACCATTTATTTTATTGTTGTTGACCGTTTTTACGATGGTAATCCCAGAAATAATAAAGGTTTTAATTCGGAACTTTACGATCCACAGAGGAAAGAATGGGGTAAGTATTGGGGTGGAGATTTACAAGGAATTATTGATAAGTTAGATTACCTGAAAAACATGGGAGTTACTGCGATTTGGTTAACTCCTTTATTCGAGCAAGTTGAAGAATTATTCATTGAAAGTGCGGCAATTCATGGTTATTGGACAAAGGATTTTAAAAGGTTGAATCCCCGTTATATTGCTCCCGATGATGAGCCTTCTTTGAACAAAACTCAAGATACTAGAAATACAGTTTTTGATAGACTAATTAAAGAATTGCACAACCGCAATATGAAGCTGATATTAGATATTGTGTGCAATCATAGCAGCCCCGATACTGGTGGTAGTAAAGGTGAGTTGTACGATGATGGGGTCAAAATTGCCGATTTTAATGATGATAAAGACAATTGGTATCATCATTATGGTGAAGTTAGCGATTGGGAAAATGAATGGCAAGTTCAAAACTGTGAATTGGCAGGTTTAGCAACTTTTAATGAGAATAATATTCAATATCGAAGTTATATCAAATCAGCAATTAAGCAGTGGCTGGATCGAGGAGTTGATGCTTTACGGGTAGATACGGTTAAACATATGCCAATTTGGTTTTGGCAAGAGTTTAACAGTGAAATGTACAATCATAAACCAGATGTATTTATCTTTGGGGAATGGATTTACAGTCATCCAGAAAACGAGCGCTCTGTAGAATTCGCTAATAATTCTGGTATGACTATCCTAGATTTTGGGTTGTGTATGGCACTTCGTCAAGCTTTAGCAATGAATGATGAAGCCGGGTTTTATTTAGTAAATGACATTTTAAAGCAGGATTATCGCTACAACGGTTCGCGGGAATTGATAACATTTATCGATAACCATGATATGCACCGCTTCTTGAGTCTTAACCCAGATATTGATACTTTGCGTTTAGCAGTTGATTTTTTAATGACTAGTCGGGGAATTCCCTGCTTATTTTACGGTACCGAACAATATCTGCATAACGATACCAATGCAGATGATAAAATTTACGGAAATAACGATCCTTACAATCGTCCGATGATGGAGAAATGGGATACAGATACTGCCATTTATTGGCATGTACGAAAGCTTTCCGGGTTGCGTCGTTTGAATCCTGCGGTATCGATGGGTAGTCAGTGGGAGAAATATATTACACCAGATGTTTTCTGTTACGTGCGTCGCTACAATGGCTCTCGCTGTTTTGTAGCTTTAAATAGAGGTGAGGCTGTAACTATAGAAGAAGTTGATACCGAGTTGCCGGATAGAGAGCATACTTGCGTATTAACTGGGCGTAAATTTGAAGTCAAACATGGAAAAATTATAAATTTAGAACTTGGTGGAAAAGAAGCTATAGTTATCAGTCATGTTGGGGAAAGACTGAAAGCGCAAACATTAGTCAGAGCGCAATTAAATGGAGTACAAACCCAACCAGGTGAAAGACTAGTTGTAATTGGGGATTGTCCGGAATTAGGTAATTGGGATATCAAGAAAGCATATCCTTTAGAGTATATTAATTCAAATACTTGGTTTGCCGAAATTCCCTTTAATGAAAGCGCCGGGAAACTTATCAGCTATAAATATGTAATTTTGCGGGAAGGGATTTCACCTTTACGAGAAAATTTGTTAGCTCGTCGCTGGGTGATGAAGAGTGAAGGTACAGTTAAATGGAGGGATACATGGGCTTCGGGGAGAGAATCTTAACAGTTAACAGTGAACAGTGAACAGTTATCAATAAAAAGTTGTTCGTAGTTGCGCTTGGGCGCCAAAAAAGTTATTCATAGTTACAATTGAGCGCCAAATTAGTTGTTCGTAGTTGCGCTTGGGCGCCAAAAAAGTTGTTCGTAGCTTTAGCGCCAAAAAAGTTGTTCGTATTTACTATTAGCGTCAAATTTGTAATAGTTCATAGTTATAATTGAGCGTCAAATTTGTAGTTGTTCGTAATTGCACTTTAGGGTTAAACTAAGTATTTTGGCGCTGAAGCGCAACTACGAACTATACTATTTAGAAATAAATATTCGACTCAATTCTAACAAAACATCTTCAAATCCAGGAATAGTTACTGATTGATTCGCAAGAAAAATTTGCTTCTTCTAATCGTATGCTACCCAGTAGAAGAGGTAATAGTAAAATAAATAAACTAGAATTCTATCGTCAGTGTATTCAAAGATGCCAACGGATTGATATTAATTCTTTCCAACCCACATTTTAAATTACCAATTACCCCAACTCCTCAAACTGCAACCCACACATATACATAGCCCTGGGAACATGAAAACAACCCTTCCACTTACCACCTTTCAAATTCAACAACACCTCACCACGACGATTTAAATAACCAAACCACTCCCCATACTCTGCATCAGAAAAATGTGCCCATGCATATTCATGCATTTTCTTATACCATTCCCAACATTCCTTTCTTCCCGTCAAACGATAACCCATTGCTAAAGCTACCAAAGATTCTAAATGCACCCACCACAATTTTTGGTCCCATTCTAATTGTTGCGGTGGATTTCCATCAATATCCATGAAATAATACAAACCACCGTGCTTTTTATCCCAAGCAAAATCAAGGATATTTAAAGTTACATTAACCGCTCGATCAATTAATTCTTTATTCCCGCGACGCTGAGCAATATCCATCATAAACCACATCGCTTCTATACCATGTCCGGGATTAATTAATCTTCCTTCAAAACAATCAATATGAGATGCATCGGGAGCGACATTTTCAAACATTAATCCTCGTTCTTTATCGAGGAAATTACCCATTACTTCTTCTACAGTTTTATCTAAAACTTCTTCTAAGGTATCGTCTTCTAATAACCAAGCCATTTCTAACGATAAGTTAGCTAAAATCATTGGTACTGCTAAAGATTTCATCGCACGAGTACCGGGATAGGCTTTATTATATTTACCTTTGGGATTTTCTTGACGACGTAAAACGTTATTATAAGCTTGTAATGCAATTTCTTTGGCAGATTCTTCACCGGAAGCGAGAGCGTATTGACTAAAAGCCATTGCCGCAAAACAATCGGAAAATATATTATAAGGTTGTATTAATGGTTTACCTTCGCGAGTAAGGGAAAAATACCAGTTACCGCCTTCATCTCGTCCGTTTTCGGCGAGGAAATTCGCACCATTTGCAGCGATTTTTAACCAATCTTCTCGCTTCTCCAATTGGTTGTATAGCATGGAAAACAACCACACCTGCCGATTTTGCAGCCAAATAAACTTGTCGGTATCGAAAATTTTACCAGTTCGATCCAAGCAGGTGAAATAACCTCCTTTTTCCCAATCTACGGAATACTTTTCCCAAAATGGCAGCACATCATTGAGAAGAGTGTTTTTATAAAGTTGAGCTAGTTGCTGAAAATCGTACTCCATTGTTTCTACCTGTAAATCAATTTCAATGGAGTAATTATGCCTTTGCTGGCAGGAAGAAACAAGTAAATTATATTGCTAATTAATTTGGAGAAATATTTTTTAACGCAGAGGAAAGCAAAGTAGGCGCAAAGGTACGCGGAGTGTTTTATTTATATGTTGAGTCATTGCCAAATGATTGAATTCAAAATTTACTGGTTTCTCTTCCCAAATACATCAATTTCATGCTCGGAAGCTTTTTCTACTTCATCAACATAACCACATTTGGCATCGGGAAAGGCATCGCAATAATTTACATAAGGCTTGATATCTAATACTGGTGTGTTATCGAGTAAATCGATTCCTTCTACATGTAAAATTAAACCTTCTATTTTGATTAATTTAGGAGCGCTAAGCCCGATGGGGTTGGGGCGATGGGGGGCACGAGTTGCTAAAGTTCCTCGGGGAATGCGCGGTCCTCGTGGAATAATAACGGTAGGATTCCAATGTTTATTTAAGTGCAACCATGCAATTACCCAAATCCGCTCAAAACCCTCCATGTCTTTGAGTGCTTCTTGGGGGATGTTATCAAAAAGTTCAATTTGCGCTCTCGCGGGTTGATATGATGCCGGTGCCGCTTGGAGTTCCGACTGTCTGGGGGTTCCATGCCTTTCCTTATATGGCGATCGCACTTTTCCGATGGGTTGTAAGTTAATTTCGGTTGGAAAAGGAACGGTTTGGATGTAGTCTTTTGGGGGCAGCTTGGGCATGTTATTATGTGTTGGCTTTACGAAGAATTTTACTCCATAATCAAAAAACCTATATATTCCTTTTTAAGTAATTACACGTACATTATTAATGTATTTTTTTCAATACAATAAAACCATAAGAATCAAGTATTGAAAATCTATAAATTAGCAATGGCTATACTCAAAAATAAACTTGCAGCTACTTTAGTTTGCGCTTGCTTTTTAGCTTCTAATCTATTAGTAACTAAAGCAGAAGCTGCTGTTGCAACTAATAGTATTTATCAAAACGCAAAAACACAACTGCCTCCGGATTTTTACGCACTCTATCGTATCGTTGAAAGAATAGCTCGTGCTAATGAATACGATACTCGCCCTTGGCAAATTGTCAGAGTTGGGAAATATGATACTCAAGCTTTTGCGAAAAATGCTAATTTGATAGCTATTTACAATGGGGCTTTGGAACAATTAGGTGGTGATGCTTCGGCTTTAGCCTGTATAATTGCTCATGAAATGGCGCATCATAAGCAAGGGCATCAGGTTATCTCTAGATTAGAGAAAGCAGAATTAATTGCTCAAATTAGAGAAGAAGCAATAAAAAAAGTTTTAGGTAGAAAAAGAAAAACATCCTCGGTTGCAGCAGTGGGAGATTTTGTAGTTAGAAGGGTGATTGGAGGTACTATTGGTACTGTTGTTGGTGGTGTTTTGAATAATCGCAATAGTCGAAAATTTAGAAAGCAGCAAAGACGTATCAACGCAATTGTAGAGAAAGAGACGGCTGAATTAGAAGAAAATATTAGAAAGCAAAAGCAAAAAGATGAGTTGGAAGCCGATAAAGTTGCTTATCTCGCTTCTGTCAGAGCCGGTTTTGAGAAACAAGGATGCTTGCGGGCAATGTCTGTACTGAATCGAACTTCGGGAGTCAAATTTGATGAGAATCATCCCACTATTGAAGAAAGAATTGCAGCAATTAAAGCTGTAATGGAAAAGTTTGAAAGCGAAAGTTTGGTAGAGGAAGGAAAAGAAAATTTATTTCAAACTCAACCTTTAACTTATAATTTATCTGCAAATCAAACATCTTTACGGGTTAATTCCCGTCATGGTGCTTCCATAGGGGATGATATTGATAAAATGTTTGGTAGTTGATTTTATGTTGATTAAAGTTTGATAGTAATAAAGTAACTCGATGATAACTCAATTATAGGTAAAATAAGAAGCTTTCTCGTAAATGAAAATCCGCTTCCTTTCCACAATGTTTCACAGCCCAGTAGCTGATATCTCCATCTTTCTGTTTAATCACAGTGGTAATAGAAATATCAAAATTTTCATTCACGGTAGTATCTAATTCATGTAAGTCTAATTCTAATCCCAAAAACAATGCATTAGAATCTCGCAGAACATTAAATGGAAGGGAATGGACTGTATTTTCTAATTCCATTGTCTTTCGATAATCTTCAAATCGATAAACGTTCCAATCTCCATTTGGAGAAAGATTAAATTCCCAATAATTACTAGAATAATGCCTGCCAAGAAAAAACTCAAAACATGTTGTTTCCCAAAGTCCATCTTTACGAGTGGGAGTGTTTCCTGAAGGAGGAATTTCTATTTTACCTAAATCACCTTTGAGTATATAGTGAACCGTTAATATATGATTTTCTCTAGCTACTTCACCTGTAATTTGCAAATCAAAATTTACAGGCTTGAATGGCTGCAAAGAAAAATTATGACTTTTCATAGTTGATAATATAAATTAAATATTGGTCTACTTAGATATTGATATGTAAAAATGTGACATTTTTACAGCAATTACGATAACACAATTCCAGTTAATGAATTTTGTGCTGATAAATTAGCAATTGAAAACAATCGAGTCGAACTTAATTTGCGAAACTTGATATGATTTTCCGGATGGAACTTTCTTGCGTCTCAATACTTTCAGTCAGCTTAAACTGTACTAAAGCCCTAGCAAGATTATGCTCTGGATATTTAACTTTAAAATAAACATTACCTGCTAAGTAGTCTGTAAAAAATCGTAGCCCCAATTCAAAAGCAATCAAACGAATCGCATCATAGATATATACATAGTCGCTTTCCTGAAGAAAATCCTGTGCTACTCCAAGATAGCCTCCTAAAAGTGATTCACATACATCAGTCTCGAAACTCACCTTTTCCCAAAGTTCAGTTTCTTCTCCCAAAGGATTGCAACCAGAGCGCAAACAATCGCCAATATCGTAATGTACTAATCCCGGCTTTACGGTATCTAAATCAATAATACTGATGGCTCTACCATCATTAGTATCAATCATCACGTTATTCACCTTGGGATCGCCGTGAATTGGACGTAAATGCAAACGTGATTGCATTTGAGCATTTTCTAACACATGCGCCCAATCTTTACGACAACTGATGAATTGCGAACAAAATTCTACTTCCGGAGATTGGCAAGACGCAGCATATTGCGTCAATACATTTTCATACTGCTCTAAGTAAATAGGTGTAACGTGAAAACCCGGTAGAGTATCAGCTAATTTTTCTACAGGTAAATCGCTAATCAGATTGTGAAACATGCCTAAAGCGTAACCAACTTCACTCGCATGTTTATTATCTGTAATAGTATCGAAAGTTTCAGCATTATCGATAAAACCAATAGCTCGCCAAAACGAATTATCAGTATCGATAAAATGGTCTTGATTGTTTTGAGTTAGCAATACCTTTGGCACTTCCCAACGACGATTTAAAGTTAGGGAAGAATCTTGTAACCGTTGACGCACGTGATTGGTAAAAGTACTCATATTTCGCATTACCAATGCTGGTTCGCGAAATACATTTTGGTTAATCCGCTGTAATATAAAATGCTTTTCTTCTACGGAATCCAAAGAGACAAGGAAAGTACCGTTAATATTTCCATGACCAAATTCTTCAACTTGAATCACCTTCCCCGATGTCTCAAATTGATTCGCAATTTCAGTAATTGTATTTAAAGCCGTGCTTTTTGTATTAGCGTTCAAAATAGTTACCTAATGTTTAATATTATACGTAATCTTTTATAAACTTCTCTTCTAAAAAGAAAAAAGCTTTGCATGGTTTTTATAAATATATATGCCTACAATGAGTAAGCCAATATCAGTATGCAACATTATGAAATTAATTACGACGGGGCTGGCAATGCTCCGCAGTCGCTAAAACCCCCTACAATCAATCTCATAACAGCTTTAATTATTTTAATGATAATTTATCTATCGGTTCGGTAAACCTCATATACTGATTTACGGTAAACTTCAATACTAATCCGACTATATACTGGTTACAATTTACTTAAGAAAACAAATTAAGGAACCCAACAGATGCAAGAAGTCACATTTAATTCTGATAAGCGTAAACTGCTATCGAGTTTGTGTCATGGGGCGATTTTCTTTAGTACAACATTATTTTCTATCGGCGTTCCAATCGCTATTTATTTTACTTCCGACGATCCAGTTGTTCAAAGCAACGCTAGAGAATCAATAAATTTTCACTTTAATGTTTGGTTTTGGGCTACTGTAATTGGGGCTCCAATTGCGATTTTATCTTTCCTTACTTTTGGACTTGGTGGAATCTTATTTTTCCCCGTAGTTGGCTTCGGATTTCTAGTACATTGGGGATTGACGATTGCAGCATTGTTGCACTGTATTTTAGGTGACGCGGATGAACCCTTCCGCTATCCGTTTATTTTTAGGTTGTTTTAAATCAAATTCCAAGAAATCGCTTCAATTTTATATTTTGTGTTTGAGAAAGGATTGTGATAAGCAGTCCTTTTTTTTGCGAAAAATTAATACTAACAATATATTAGTTTTGACTTGTAACAGACGGACTTTATGTTATTGATTAAAAAATCTAAATATTAACTTTTTAACTGTTAACTGTTCACTGTTAACTGTTCACTGTTAACTGTTCACTGTTCACTGTTTTAAAATCAATGCTTTGGCTGACATAAAGTACTGCAAAATAAGTATGCTGATAAAATAAATACGAGGCCTTACTGTCGTCAACATCGTGCTGATGCGATAGGGTAATTATGTCAAGAAAAAACTCAAGAACTTTGCAAAAAAAGTCCTTGATAATTGTCTGGGAATACGATACTGCAAAACCTCAAAATATGCAGGCATCGAAACATGAAAACCAGTCAAAACGACTAATCTTAAACTTAGCGATTGAAAACTCCTAATCCTAATAGCAACTAAAGTGAGTGATTCATTTCATCAAAACTTTAGTCGTGCAGTCGGAATTTTAATTTTACTAAGTAGAGGTTTAGTTTAGTACTTCAACACTGTACATATTCGCTTCAAAGGAACAGGAAATGAGTACATTATACGAAAAAATCGGCGGACAACCTACCATTGAAAAAGTGGTCGATGACTTTCACAACCGCATCATGGGAGACAGCACCGTCAGCGGCTTTTTCGCTAAGACAGATATGAAAAAGCAACGCGATCATCAAATTGGTTTCTTTTCTCTAATCCTAGGTGGTCCCAAAGACTATAAAGGTCGTAGCATGGACAAAACACATACAGGAATGGGTTTACAGCAACCACATTTTGATGCTATTAGCAAGCATTTAAGTGATGCTATGACAAGCTCTGGAGTATCTGCTGATGATGCGAAAGCAGCAATGGCAGAAGTTGAAAAATTAAAGCCTGCTATTTTGAACAAGTAAGTTTTTTATTAACCCAATATCAGTGTTTTGGGTAGATGGTGATTATTTTTTTGGAAAAGGGTTGTGATGAGCATCCCTTTTTTATCTTTTGTAATTTATTGTAGGTTGGGTTAGACACGAACATAAATTATTGGATGATGAGAAAATTAGTTAATGGTGTCGTAACCCAACATTGATATTTTGAGGCGAAAATGAAAATTTTAATCATCGAGAAGGGATTTAAGCCAATCACGCACTTCTCCTTTACCAGCACGAGTTGAAGGTTTTTCTGTAAAAGCATCCTCTATAATTTTGGTAATTATTGGTTCATATGCGGGATGTTCCCGCTCTATTAAATCAAGTTTTTCAGAATTTAATGTTTTTGTATAAAATCGTTGCTGAATTTCATAATTAGATGCAGTTTCAAGAAATAATTCTACAGCTTCTACTAAATTATCTCTTGCTTCTTCAATTGTTTTACCTTGACTAGCAATATCTAATTCCGGACAAAGTGCAACGTAACAATCGTCTTCGGGGTTGATAATTGTAGTTAGGTGTTTATTCTGTTTCATGGTGGTATTGAGTTTATTTAAAATGATTTTTTTCTATTTCCTGTCTTACCATTTGTGCTAATTTGTTCTATTGCTCGTTATTAGTTGCCCCAAAGCGCTTTTCCCAAGCTTGTTCATCTTTTAATTCTGCTAGAAGACGAATTGCGTTCACCAGCTTCGCTGGTGCTTCCTTCGCGTCTTGTTGTTCTGGTGGAAGTTTTTCTATTTCTGCAACAGCTTGACGAAGTAGTTCAGTCATCTTTTAAAAGGTTTTGTGCTAGATTGATTTATCTAATAATCTTATTTTAAAACAGCTTTGGTTGATTATTCTTCTGTCTTCATTGGGTATCCTAAGCCTAATGTATATGGATAAAAATCATGGATGAAGTTGTTAGAAAAGTAGCCTCTTTGGGGCTTCCTGGAATTATTTTATTAATTACAATGGCTACAACTGGTTTTACAGGAGCAGCTGCAATAACTGCGGCTTTAGCTTTTTTAGGTCCAGGGGGAATGATTGGTGGAATTGCATTTCTAGGTGTAATAGGTGTTGCATCTGATGCACTCACTAAGTATGGTTTATCAGCAATTCTTAAAGGAGTATATTTGGAACGCAAGCAAAAAGGTGACTCAATTCAATCTCTCAGCAAGGAAATAGATGGTTTACCGATTTCTAATGACCTTAAGAGAGAATTAAAAGAAGCATTAGGATGTTTATAAAGGTTCTTTACAAGCTATAACTTTGGGTGTTGGGTTACGACGGAATTCAATTTTTTGCATTTAAACTCAGTATTATTAGTCCGTCTAACCCAACCTACAATCCTATTTTTACTCAATATGATAAATATCACAATCAAGATTAACGAATACTTTGAATTAACTGAATATTATTTCTCAACCACTCGTTAACTAAAGTCTGGATATCAATACCTTTTTCTTCTGCTAATTTATTCAGAAATTCATTCACATCTGGTTCTAAGTAAACGGGAAAATTAAAAGCCGCATCAGATTGATAAAACTTTCCTTTTTCTGCTTTAGAGAAATCATATTCTGGTTTCATAAAAACTATTGTTGATATTATGTATTTATCTACTAAATCACCTAGAAGCACTTTCCCCATTTTTAAACTGTTCAAATAACTCAAAAAATTTATCTAAAGCATCTCTTTCATCAGCAGAATAGAACAAAATAATATCGTTCCATCCATGAGATGACTTTATATCAAATCTTTCTTGTATCCATTCTTGAAATTTATCAAATTCAGTTTCTTCTTCAGTAGTCGGTAAACCTAAATCTTGTCTTGCTCCCATATATCCGATTAAAAATGAATGCAAACGGGTAATTGAACATTTCCCTAAATACATTCCCGGACGCTGTTTAATACGTTGCAGCATTTCGTTAAAATATTCGGATTTAACTTCTAGTTGAATTGTATTTGTTTCTTGCATAAAACCTCTATCAATTTAAAATATTTCTTCTGTTATTTGGAAATCTTTATTATTGTGTATCTTTCCGTAAAACTGGAGATTGTTAAGCCACAAAATTTTCGGAATACCATTATGATGATGGTTATCAAAAACAATTTCTATTTCATTAATTAAAACGGAAATTCCTCGATGATGACCATTTAAAGAAATTGCATCACTAGGAACGCTATCATCATAAATATAACTATCTCTACCCGTGGCCGAACCTGTATAAAGTTTGATTTGTTTACCTGTAATCTTCTGCAAAATCAGATAATTTTTAATTGCTTCGGCGCATTTTACACATTCTAAATTGCCATACCTACTGGCAATTATTTCAATTTGCTGAATTTGTTCTAGATTAATTTCAATAGTAGATACTCCCTTAATTAATTTTATTTTAAGCGGGCAAAAACGCCCGCAAAAAAACCAACTAACCCAAACTAGCTTTCAAATCCCCTTTGGCTTTCTCCAAAGCTTCGGGTAATTTACTCGCATCTCTTCCCCCAGCTTGAGCTAAATTTGGTCTTCCACCTCCTCCACCACCGCACATTTTCGCAACAGCACCAATAAATTTACCTGCTTGAACTCCTTTTTTGTTAATATCTGCACCGAATGCTGCAACTAAGCTGACTTTTCCACCATCTAAGGGAGAACCCAAGACTACTGCTGCGTTATTACCGATTTTCTGCTGCAATCTTTCGGCTGCTGTTTTTAAGGATTCTGCGTCTACTCCTTCCATTTTCGCAACCAGATATTTATATTCACCTACGGATTCTACTGTTTCTAATAAACTGTCGGATTTTGCTATGGCTAATTGTCCGCTCAGTTTCTCAACTTCTTTCTGCGCGTTTCTCAGTTCGGTTTGCAATGTAGTAATTCTATCGGGAATTTCCTCTGGTTTAACTTTGAACCTTTCACTTAAATCTTTAACTACATTATCCCTAACGTTGAGATAATCTAATATTGCAGGCCCGGAAACGGCTTCAATCCTTCTCACACCGGAAGATATTCCAGCTTCGGAAATTATCTTAAATACTCCAATCTCCGCAGTATTACTGACATGAGTCCCGCCACAAAGTTCCATTGATACGCCTTGGAAATCAATCACTCGCACTTCCTCGCCGTATTTTTCGCCGAACATTGCCACGGCACCTCTAGCTTTTGCTTCTGCTAAAGGTAAAACTTCAATTTTGGCAGAATGAGCTTCAGCTATCCAATTATTAACTTGCTCCTCAACAGAAAGTACTTCTTCCGGTGTCATAGCACGGGGACAGTTAAAGTCGAAGCGCAATCTATCGAAATTAACTAAAGAACCTGCTTGAGATATGCTGTCATCGACAATTTTCTTCAACGCTGCTTGTAACAGGTGTGTAGCGGTGTGGTTAGCTTGAGCGCGACGACGACAAGCACGGTCGATTTGAGCAGTTACAGAATCTCCTACTCGGATTGTACCGCGTTCGATGCGTCCGAAGTGAACGAAAAAGTCGGATTCTTTTTTCACGTCTTCAATTCTGACGAGGATTCCGTCACCCTTGATATAACCGCGATCGCCAATTTGTCCCCCGGATTCGGCGTAAAATGGGGTTTTATTGAGAACGATTTGTAGAGAATCTCCGGCTTCTGCTTCTTCTTGGGAAATCCCTTCTACTAATATTGCTTCCACAATGGAAGTTGAACTCGGTTCCGTATAACCCACAAATTCGGTAATTTCGATTGACTCAGCTAATTTATCTAAAGCACCTTGGACGGTTAAATCGATGGTTTCATGGGCTGCTTTAGCACGTTCGATTTGTTTTTTCATTTCCATACCGAAACCGTCACTATCAATAGTGAAACCTTCTTCGGCTGCAATTTCTTGGGTTAATTCTTGAGGGAAACCGTAGGTGTCGTAAAGTTTGAAGACATCTTCACCACTAATAACGGTTTTACCAACTTCATTCAAATTATCAATAATTTCTTGAAGTCGTTTTTCACCACGTTCCAAAGTTGTGAGGAATTTCGATTCTTCTCGTTGTAATTCCGCTTTGATTGTATTTTCCCGTTCCCTAACCCTGGGATAAGCACCTTCAGAAAGTGCGATCGCGGTTTCAGCGACTTTGGTAGTAAACTCCCCTTCAATCCCAATTAATCTTCCATGACGTACCACCCGACGAATCAACCGACGCAACACATAACCTCTTCCCACATTAGAAGCGCGGATTTCATCGGTTATCATATGCATTACAGCACGAATGTGGTCGCCAATTACCTTTAAAGAAGTTTTGGTTTTTTCGTCACTTTTACCGTAGTCAATTCCCGCGATTTCTCCAGCTTTTTGAATAATGGGGAAAATTAAATCAGTTTCATAATTATTGGGAACCTCTTGGAGGATTTGCGCCATTCTCTCCAAACCCATCCCAGTATCAATATTTTTATTGGCAAGGGGAGTTAAATTACCATTCGCATCGCGGTTATATTCCATGAATACCAAGTTATAAAACTCGATAAACCTGCTATCATCATCTAAGTCTATATTCTCATCGCCGCGTTCTGGGTGAAAATCGTAGAAAATCTCCGAACAAGGTCCACAAGGTCCCGTTGCACCAGAAGCCCAAAAATTATCTTCATCCAAACGTAAAATTCTGGCTTCGGGTACGCCAATTTTATCTTTCCAGATATTGTAAGCTTCGTCATCTTCGTGGTAGACGCTTACCGCCAGTCTTTCAGGAGGTAAATTAAATACTTTTGTAGAAAGTTCCCAACCCCAATTTATAGCCTGCTCCTTAAAATAGTCCCCAAAGCTGAAATTACCCAACATCTCGAAAAACGTATGATGTCGCTTGGTAACTCCCACATTTTCAATATCGTTTGTCCGAACGCACTTTTGAGAAGTCGTAGCACGTTTAAATTCCGGAGTACGCTGCCCCAGAAAAATCGGTTTGAACGGAAGCATCCCCGCGATAGTCAGCAATACCGTGGGATCTTCCGGTACCAGAGAAGCACTGGGGAGTTGTTCGTGTTCCCGTTGAGCGTAAAAGTCGAGGAATTTTTGCCGGATTTCGTTACCGCACAGGTGTAGGGGATTTACAGACATGGGACAAGCCTTAATTAAGGTTAAAGTTTAACTCGAATTAAAACTATAAAATACCAAAAAATTAATGTATAGGGATTGGGGATTGGGGAATTGGGCATTGGGCATTGGGCATTGGGCATTGGGCATTGTGAATGGGAGAGAAGCAAGAGCAGGAAGAATTATTATTTACAACTCGCAACTCACTACTCCTACCTGCTAACTGCTCACTGCTCACTCTTAACTGATAACTGTTAACTGATAACTGTTAACTGATAACTGTTCCTCTGGGTTATGCTCTTTTTCTTTAAGAATAGGTAAAATTCAACAAGAACAACCATGCGAAATCTAGAGAGTGAGGTAGTTAATGGCGCTCAATTTAAAAGTCTCCAATCTTAAGTGTGAGGTTTGCGCTACAAAGATTAGCGAAGCCATAAAGGGTATGGAACCTAAAGCTACAGTTAATATAGATGTGGATTCTAAAACAGTTTCTGTAGACTCCGGCGCTTCTGCGGAGTCAATTAAGCAGGCAATTGTTTCTGCTGGGTATCATGTTGAATGATAACTGCACTACCAGAAAATTTTGAACTCTAAACTCCCCCTATTGATAGGGCATTAGAGTTAGGTTTTATTCATCTGCAAGCACCTCGATGAGAAACCGGGTTTCTTGCAAATCACTCAACGAGCAGGATTATGTTTAAAGTTGGGAGAAACCCGGTTTTTTTGTGCTTGTTGAGAATGGTGCAAGATTTGTGTTTATAGCAATTACACCTGGAATAGGCGGGAGAATGGTAGCCCCGCATTTTTAAATCGGGGCGGAAATTCGACTCGGGCAATTTTAATTGCCGCCAAATGGTATTATAGGGAAAAGGCTATATGCCAAAAATTTTGTCCATA